>DAOUCU010000097.1:0-14926 GCA_034431935.1 Dehalococcoidia bacterium
ACTTTGGTACTGCAGTTCGGGCACTTGCCCTTGGTGGCTGGCCGTCCGTTCTTAAGGGTGACCGACTTCGGATCCTGGACCTCCACTTTCTTCCTGCACTTGACACAGTAGGCCTTCATTAAATGAACCTCCTTTTTGGTAGTTCATTATCAAGGCTACCAGCAAAGCCGCGGCTGGTCAATCCCTTTGGGAACAAATTGTTCTGGATTGTTGCCTTTGTTATTAACAACATGTTTGGTAGTTCGTTCTTTGACTGCTTCAGGCGGGGCTGTTAGACTTCGAACACACGCCTTAATTGTCGGTGGTGAGAGAATTGAATCGGGGGAAGGAAACAGTATGTTCAAGGTCAAAGTTATTTTCTACAGCATGTATGGCCATATTTACCGGATGGCCGAGGCGGTAGCCGCCGGGGCAAGGGAAGTGGATGGAGCAATGGTCGAGTTACTGCAGGTCCCGGAACTGATACCGGATGACATTCTTGAAAAGTCAGGAGCTAAAAAGGCGCGTCAAGCCTTTGCCCATATTGCGGTAGCGAAGCCGGTTGATATGGCGGATGCGGATGCTATCATCTTCGGGACACCGACCCGGTTTGGAAACATGTGTGCCCAGATGCGCAATTTTCTTGACCAGACGGGAGGCCTCTGGGCGAAAAATGCGCTTGTCGGTAAGATAGGGAGTGCCTTTACTTCAAGCGGGACCCAGCATGGCGGTCAGGAAACGACACTGATCAGCCTCTACATAACGCTTCTTCACCACGGAATGGTCATAGTTGGCCTGCCGTACACGGAGGTTCGCCAGACGCGGATGGACCAGATAACCGGCGGCAGTCCCTATGGTAGTTCGACAATCGCCGGCGGCGATGGTGCCCGTATGCCCAGTGAGAATGAGCTGGCGATGGCGCGATTCCAGGGACGGCATGTGGCTACGATTGCGGCGCGGCTGACGGCGAAATAACAGGTCTGGGTGACGCTTCATGACATTACCAGAACGGCGAAATCGGCTTGCCGCCGAAAAAAGCCCTTATCTGCTCCAGCACGCAGCTAACCCGGTTGACTGGTATCCCTGGTGTCCGGAGGCATTTGCCAGGGCCAGGCTAGAGGATAAGCCTGTCTTCCTATCGATTGGCTATTCAACGTGTCACTGGTGTCATGTTATGGCGCATGAGTCCTTCGAAGACTTGGAGGTCGCCCGGCTGATGAATGAAGCTTTTGTATCAGTTAAGGTTGACCGTGAAGAGAGACCGGATATTGATGCTGTCTACATGCAGGTGTGTCAGGCTCTTACCGGAAGCGGCGGCTGGCCGCTGACTATAATCATGACGGCGGATAAGGAGCCTTTCTTTGCGGCCACGTATATCCCCAGGGAGAGCCGCTTCGGCTCTATAGGGATGCTGGACCTGATACCCCGGATTGCGGATTTGTGGAAGAGACAGAGGAAAGAGGTGTTACGGTCCGCACGGCAGATTTCAGCGGCTGTGCGAAGTGGTGGTCACGTGGCTTCGTCAATAAGAAACATCGATGAGTCGATTCTGGAATTTACTTATGAACAGTTGAAGTCCGGCTTTGACGAACGCTTCGGCGGTTTTGGCCGTAGCCCCAAATTCCCGACGCCTCACAACCTTACTTTTCTCCTGCGATACTGGCGGCGAAGCGGTAATGCCGATGCGTTACGCATGGTTGAAAAGACGCTGCTCGAGATGCGTCTTGGTGGCATATTTGATCACGTCGGTCTTGGATTTCACCGATACAGCACCGATGCCAGATGGTTCTTGCCCCACTTCGAAAAGATGCTTTATGACCAGGCGGGTATTGCCGTTGCTTACCTTGAGGCTTTTCAGGCTGCAGGTGAGCCGCTCTACGCAAGAACGGCGGGCGAGATATTTACCTATGTCCTCCGTGACTTGGCTACTCCCGAAGGCGGTTTCTGCTCCGGTGAAGACGCAGATAGTGAAGGTACGGAGGGCAAGTTTTACCTATGGTCGGAGGATGAAATCCGGAGCATCCTGAGAAGTGACGATGCAGAACTTGCCATAAGGACATTCAATATAAAGAAAGATGGTAACTTTAGCCCTGAGGCAGGAGAAACAGCCCCCGCTCAGAATGTGCTGTGTCTTTCAAGAACCCCGTCGGAGCTGGCAGAGGGCCTGGGGCTACCGGCAGCCCATTTTGAAGAACGTTTGGAGTCGATTCGGCAGAAGCTATTTAAGGCGCGTGGTAAACGTGTGCGGCCTCACCGTGATGATAAGATTCTGGCGGACTGGAACGGTCTCATGATCGGAGCACTGGCCAGAGGTGCACAGGTTCTGGGACAGGATGGCCTCAGTCGGGCGGCCTGCCGGGCCGCTGATTTTGTCCTCGCCAACATGGTGACTGAGGAAGGGCGGTTGTGGCACCGTTATCGCGAAGGTGAATCAGCGGTAGCCGGCTTGCTTGATGACTATGCCTTTATGGTCTGGGGTCTAACTGAATTGTATGAGGCAACGCTTAATGTCAGGTATCTCAAGTCAGCCTTGATGCTGAATGATCAGATGATAAAGCATTTTTGGGATGTCTCGTCCGGCGGGTTTTATCAGACGGCCGACGACGGCGAACAACTGTTAGTGCGCCAGAAGCCAGTCTATGATGGGGCTCTACCATCGGGTAATTCTATGGCGCTTTTGAATCTCCTTCGATTGGCTGGGTTGACTGGACAGTCGGAACTGGAAAGACGGGCATTCAAAGTGGTGCAGGCCTTCGCCGGGCGTGTGGTTGAGGCTCCTCTGGCTCACACACAGTTCATGAGTGCACTCGATTATGCCTTTGGGCCATCGTATGAGGTAGTCGTTAGCGGTGTTTCGGACAGGGAAGACACCATGGCGATGCTGACTGTCCTGCGCAAGCCGTTTTTACCCAATAAGGTGTTTCTTTTCCGTCCCCATGGTGAGGCAAGTTCTGAGATTATGGAAATTGCCAGTTTCACGGCAGGTCAGCATATGGTGGCCGGAAAGGCCACGGCGTATGTCTGCCGTGACCACCGGTGCGATGCGCCAACCACGAATCCTCAAGAGTTAATGAAATTGCTGGGTTTGAAGCCTGGGATTGCCCGGGATTCATAGATAATACTGGCCGGCAGCCGGTGACCAAACGAGTAAGCGTGGTAAAGGAGGAGCAAATCATGGCTATAGAACCATACGTCGCCGCGGTGTGTCAGGTGAAGAGATTGTCGGTTCGCGTCGGCGGCCCGTCGAAGATTAAGGAGAACACCGAAGCCGGCTTGAGGAGGTATGCCCAGTTCATTGACTACTGCTGTGCCGGCGGCATGGCCGGTAAGGGACGCTTCAGCATTACTGGCGCGGTGAGGCTGGTCACGTTTTGCGAGTATGCTCTTACGGGTTCATATACCCCGGCCGATCCGACTGACCATCGATACAACAATCGGGAAACCCTCCAGTACCTTGCCATCCGAATTCCCGGCAGGGAGACAGACGTGCTCGCCGCTAAAGCAAAACAGTACGGTATCTATGTCGCGGCGGCCAATATCGAGCATGATCCGGCCTGGCCCGATATCCATTTCAATACCGGGTTCATACTTAACCCTGAGGGGAAGGTGATTCTGAAATACCAGAAAACACTGACCAATAACCCAACCGAGATTGCCTGCAGTGCTCATGACATCATGGACAAGTACGTTAATCCCATAACCGGTGAACCCGACCCGTTCCCGGTGGTGGATACCGAAATAGGACGGCTGGCGTTGATGATATGCGCCGACCTCGGGTCGCCGGAACTGCCGCGTATCTACTCGATGAAAGGCGCCGAGGTGGTCATTCATCTGACCTCGGGTAATGCCCACAGCATGGGTGGTCCGCGCTCAATGGGTATCACCGAAGCAGTCAAACGTGTGCGTGCATACGATAATGCCATTTACTTCATTAACTCCAACTGCGGTCCGACGCCCGGAGCGTGGTATCCCGAGGAGCAGATTTCTGGCCATTCCGCCATTATCGATTACAAGGGCAACGTGCTGGCCGAGGATAATACCGGCGGCGAAATGGTGGTCCGCGCCGAAATCGACATCGAATCAGCCCGGCGATACCGCGCAAGGTATTACCACAACTCGATTACCCAGCTCCGGTCGGAGCTTATCGCGCCGTACTATATGAAGCCGGTCTATCCGGCCAATACCTTCCTGAAGGATGGTCCTCTGGCCGCTGGCCTCGACGAGCGACAGCAGAAGTACTTTGCGATGGCTTTAGAGAACCTCAAGAAGCATGAGCACTACTATAGAGAAACGGATATCAGGCAGACTGGCCTTTCGTCCCCTTAGTCAACCATCTGCCAAGCACCAGGACTCCGGCGGACAAGACGATGACAAGCCCGATGGCCAGCATGGCGGAGGCGTACCAGAACGGCTGGGGAAACATCTGGATAAGGCGGTCGCGCGAGGGGTCTAATTGCCACGTCAGGTTGCTGAAGCTGATGACGTGGAATTGCCAGAAAAGCTGGTCGAAGCCGGCGATTGAAGCAACCGCCAGCACCAGGGCCGGCGCCAGGGTCAGAGAACCGCCCCATGACAGGGCGGTGCCGATTGCCCTTCCTGGCCGGGCGGTGAAAAGCGCCAGGATGGCCAGGCAGGCGGCGATCAGGAGGCCGGAGACTTCATGGATGCGGTAGTCGAGTTGAATGAGGTCACGCACATCTTCGAGATGGACAAGCTCCCGTTCGTTGAACAGCGGGGTTCGTGCTCCCCTCATGGTGACTTCTGTCTGTGGGCTGACGGCGTTGAGGTTGAAGTAGTCGATTAACTGCCGGCAGGCCTGCTCAAGTTCTGCCTGGCTGATGCCGGTGGTCTCCAGTACACCGGGCTGACTGACGCTCCAGTAATATAGCCGCGGCTCGTTGATTTCGGCCCGCAGAACGGCGGCGGTCAGGAAGAGTGGCAGGCACAGCACCATGACGAGGGTTGCTGCGATGCGGCGGACGGCCTCTTCCTGCCTGGCATTCACGCGGCAATAATACCATACACCACGACACACCTGATGGCTCCGGTACAGCTTCGTCCGACAGTTACTGTGATATAATTCAGAAATACGTTCCAGTGGAGGCCTAATATCAGCAGCGATTATCTCAATAATCTGGCTGTGCCACGGCATGTGGCCATCATTATGGACGGCAATGGCCGGTGGGCAGTTCAGCGCGGTTTGCCCCGCATCGAAGGCCACCGGCGCGGCGTTAGCAACGCCAAGAATGCCGTGTCCGTGTGTGTTGCCAGCGGTGTCAGGTACCTGACTTTGTACGCCTTCTCCACCGAGAACTGGCGCCGTCCTGCGTCTGAAGTATTCGAGCTGTTCGGTATTATGGCCGATATTATTGATGATGCTATCGACTTCGGCCGTGCCGAGCAGGCCAGGTTCCGGGCGATCGGCAAAGTTGAGGGACTCCCCCCGAAACTGCAGGAGGTTATCCGCCGGGCGGCTGAGGCAACCAGGGATTTTGACCGGATCCACGTTAACGTTTGCCTGAACTACGGGGCGCGCGATGAAATCATGGCTGCGGTGCGGAAGATGGTGATTGAGAAGGTACCGCCGGAAGAGCTAACCGAAAGCCAGTTCGCGGGGAACCTGTATACGGCTGGCCTGCCGGACCCGGACCTCATCATACGTACCGGCGGCGAACAGCGCCTGAGCAATTTCCTGCTGTGGCAGGCGGCCTATGCCGAACTGTATTTTACCGATGTCCTGTGGCCAGATTTCGATGAAGCGGAAATCCGTAAGGCCCTGGAAAGCTACGCCCGCCGTCAGCGGCGTTTCGGTGCGGTTACCGATGGCGTGGGATAGCTGACGGCGGTGCATCCGGGGAGGTGATTGTTATGTCTTCCCTGACACCCGGCAAAGTGCGGGGTCTTCAGCAGATTGCAACAGCAGAAGGTGTACTGGCTATATGTGCCATGGACCATCGCGGTTCCATGGCGGAAATGCTGAATAAGGTCAGGCCCGGCTCCGGCACCTATTCAGCCATTGTCGAGCGCAAGCTCGAGCTGTGCTCTATCCTTGCGCCTTACGCTACCGGTGTCCTTCTCGACCCCGAGTACGGTGCTGCCCAGTGCATTGCTGGCGGCGTACTACCGGGGGACAGGGGCTTACTGGTAAGCATCGAGACCAGCGGCTATAGCGGGACGAGCGAAGCGAGACTGACAACGCTTTTGGGCGCCTGGGGTGTTGGGAAGATCAAGAAGCTTGGCGCCTCGGCGGTAAAAATACTGGTATATTACCGGCCGGAACTGTTGGAGACGGCGGCGAGGCAACTGGGCATTGTCCGGCAGGTGGCCGCCGACTGCATTAAACACGACATCCCCCTGCTGGTTGAGGCCGTCAGCTACCGTACCGCCGGTGAGACTGCGGGAGACCTGGCGAAAAAGCGGCCGGAAATAGTCATCGAGACCGCCCGGCAAATAACGGCTCTGCCGGCTGACGTCCTCAAAGCCGAATTCCCGGCCGATGCTAGAGACGGCGCCGGTGAGACGGAACTCCTGGCGCGATGCCGGCGTCTCAGCGAAGCTTCCAAGTTGCCATGGGTGGTCTTAAGCGGGGGCGTCGATTACGACACGTTTCTCGGGCAGGTGGGAATCGCCTGCCGCGGCGGCGCCTCGGGCTTCCTCGGCGGCCGTGCTATCTGGCAGGAGGCAGTCGCCATCGAGGACAAGAGGGAACGGGTGAAGTTCCTGTCGACCGTGGTTGCCGACCGGGTGAAGCGTCTGGTTGAGGTGGCGGTGAAATACGGAGTGCCGTGGTATCGCAAGCTGGGGCTGGATGGCGGGAAGCTGGCCGAAGTGGCTGACGGGTGGTACAAAGGATATTGATTGTGAGACGCACCAAAATCGTATGTACCATCGGACCGGCGACGGGGACGTCTTCGGTAATTGAAAAGCTCATCGCGGCCGGTATGGATGTCGCCCGGCTAAACTTTGCCCACGGTGACTATGCCGGACACGGGCGGTTTATACAGGCGCTGCGGCAGACCGCGAGCCGGATGGGAAAACCCTTGGCTATCCTGCAGGACCTTCCCGGGCCGAAGGACCGGACAGGGAAACTCAGGCAGGGGGGCATCCGGCTCAAGGAGGGCGCCGAACTGGTTCTGACAACACGGCAGGTTGTCGGCGATGAGAAACGAATCTCGGTTGGTCTGGAAAGTCTGGGACGGGACGTCAGGGCCGGGAACACCATTTTTCTGAATGACGGCGCGATCCGTCTTCAGGTGCTCAGCACCAACGGCGTTGATATCAGGTGCCGGGTGCTGGCGGGCGGCGAGTTGGGAGAGAATAGAGGTATCAACGTGCCGGGCGTGGCGTTGAGCACGCCATCGGTGACACGGAAGGACATGGAGCACCTGCGCTTCGGTATCAGTCAGGGAGTTGACCTGGTGGCCCTGTCGTTTGTCCGTGAGGCGGGCGAAATACGCCGGGTGAGGGAAGCGATAAGGCGGCAAGGAGGGAGCCAGCTTATCGTAGCCAAAATCGAAAAGAGCGAGGCTCTTGAGAACATCGACTCCATTATCGGAGCCGCTGATGGCGTCATGGTGGCCCGGGGCGACCTGGGCGTTGAGATAGACATCGAGCGGGTACCTCTGGTACAGAAAGAGATAATTCGGAAGTGCAATCAACTGGGCAAGCCGGTCATCGTGGCGACGCAGATGCTTGAGTCCATGGTGAACTCGCCAAGGCCGACCCGCGCTGAGGTTACCGACGTGGCCAACGCCATCTTCGACGGCGCCGATGCCGTCATGCTGTCTCAGGAGACGGCCATCGGAAAGTACCCGGTCGAAGCGGTGGCGACCATGTCGAGGATCGCCTGCGAGACGGAAAGTGCCCTGCCTTATGATGACATCATGGAAGCACGGGGGCGCGACCAGTCGCCGGAGACGGACGACGCCATCAGCTACGCTGCCTGCCACATCGCCCACCAGATAGGGGCCTCGGCGATTGTTGCTTTTACTACTTCCGGCAGTACGGCGCGGCGGGTGTCCCGGTATCGCCCGAAGGTGCCGGTAGTCGCCATTACTTCAAGCGAGGTCGTTTGCCGGCAGCTATCGCTATCGTGGGGGGTGATGGCTTCGGTTGTGCCTGAAGCGAACAACCTCGGGGAACTGTTCTCGCGCGGTGCTTCAGTTGCCCGTAAGAGCGCAGTGGCGGGCAAGGGCGATACAGTGGTTATCACCGGCGGCGTGCCGGTGGGCGTGCCCGGGAGCACTAACCTGGTCAAGGTGGCGAGGGTAGAGTAGATACTAAGGGCATTTCAGGTCCTTGACCATGTACGCCCCTTCCAACCGATAGCCGTACTGGCGGAAGTATTCCCTGGCGCCGACTCCGGCAAGAACGGTCAGGTTCGTGGCCTGGAATTCTTCATATGCAATCCGCTCGGCCTCTTTCAGCAGTTGCTCACCCCAGCCCTTGTGCTGGGCGGCGCGGGCGTCGCGTTGGCCGAGCGGCACCTCGGGACCGAAAACATGGATCTCTCTCACCAGAGCACGCTTCGCCGCAAACGGAGATGGCTCGATGCGCAGGCGGAGCAACCCGAAGAGTGTTTCCTGCTCATCTTCGAATGAGAGAAAGACCTCAGCGCCGCCGGAAGCTTGATAGTCCCGTCGCACCAGCCGTGGCGTGCCGGGCCTCCAGCCGCCGCTCAGTCGGTGTCCGTATTCCCGGCACCGGATGCAGCGGCATTGGACGCCGAGGTCAAGCATGCGCTTCTTGATGGTGCCCCGCAACGCTGAATCACGGCATCCGGCGATGATGAACTTGGTCGGGATATCGCGCATCACCCGGGCGATGCGCACCCACGGCGGCACCATTGTCTTGATGTCAATCAGGAGCGAGGCCACAAGAGCGTTGTCGTATGGCTGGAAGCGGCCCTCCCGGTGCCACGTTTCAAGCTGCGAGCCCTTGACAACCAGGGTCGGGTAGAGCTTGAGGCCGTCGGGACGGAAACGCGGGTCATTGAAGAGCATCCGGGACAATTCCAGGTCTCTTTCCGGAGTGCTTCCCGGCAGGCCGGGCATCCAGTGGTAGTAGACCTTGAGACCGGCCTGCTTCAACCGACACGTGGCGTCAACGACGTCGCGGACGGTGTGTCCGCGCTGTACCAGCCGGTAGACGCCGTCATCGAGCGTCTGGACGCCGAGTTCGACGCGGGTCGTTCCGAATTCCAGCATTGACTTGATATGCTCGTCACGGCACCAGTCGGGTCGGGTCTCGATGCACAGGCCGACACAGCGGTGTTCGGCAGTCTCATTGATTCGTTTCGCTTCATCTAAGTCGGCTGAAGGTTGGCCATTCAAGGCATCGTAGCAGTCTTTTATGAAGCGATGCTGGTATTCAACAGGATAGGCCAGAAAAGTGCCGCCCATGACGATGAGTTCGACCTTGTCCACCGGGTGGCCGAGGGTGGTCAGGGTCTTGAGGCGTTCGATAATTTCATCGGCCGGACTAAAGTGGTGCCGCCGGGCGCGGAGGACGGCCGGGGACTCGATGGTGTAGCTCTGCGGCGCGCCTTCCTGCGTCGGGCAGTAGACGCACTGGCCGGGACAGGGGCGCGGCTCGACCATCACCGCCACCGGAGCGACGCCGGATATGGTTCGGGCTGATTTTTTCATGGTTCTGGCGATAGTGAAGTGTAGCAGATTTGATGCAATCGAAGGTACAATGAGGCTGATGGACAACCGGGCGGCCTTTGACCGTATTGCTGAAAGCTGGTACCGCGTTCATCACCATACGCGGTTCCGGCAGGACCTGGAGGGGCTTGCCCGGCGCTGGCGCGGCGGCCGACTGCTTAATGTGGGATGCGGGCATGGGCCTGACTTCGAGCCGTTCAGAACCGGGTTTGAACTGCACGGGGTCGATTTTTCACCCGGTATGCTTAAGATGGCACGCCGGTTCGCCGAAAAGAATGGCCTGCAGGTGAAGCTTATCCAGGCGGACGCCCGGCAATTGCCTTATTGTGACGGCTCCTTCGATTGGGCGGTTGCGGTAGCCACCTATCACCACATCGAAGGTGTTGAGGTGCGCCGGCAGGCGTTCGAGGAGCTGGGCCGTGTTCTAAGACCGGGTGGAGAGGCGTTCTTGACCGTCTGGAACCGTTCCCAACCGCGGTTCCGCTCGTCCGGCCCGGACGTCCTGGTGCCTTTCCGTGTCGGGGATGAGACAGTCCAGCGTTACTATCACCTGTACACTTTCGACGAATTCGGCAGGTCGTTAGAAGAAGTCGGTTTTATGGTTCTGTGGCTTGGGCCTGAGGCATCGTTTGGCGGTCAGGCGAAGGAACCCCGAAATATCTGCGCGCTGGTTAGCCACGCAAAACTATTGCGCGGGCAATAGTTATCGGTTAAAATCACCTTAAGGGAGGTGGTGAACATGACTGCTAAAGCTTACGTCCTTATCGAGACCGGAGTGGGCAAGACCAACGACGTCATCAAGATTCTTCAAAAGACGGCGGGAATTAAGAATGTGGATGCGGTGACCGGCCCGTATGACATCATTGCCATTGTCGAGGGCGAAGACCTCAACGCCATCGGCAGTCTCGTCACCGGCAAAATCCATCCGATCTCGGGTATTACCCGCACGGTGACCTGCCTCTCTATCCGCGTCGCCTAGCCCGACGCCCGGGTACACTCCATATATGGCCGAAGAACAGGCAAAGTGCGTTTTTTGCCGCATTGTATCCGGTAGCTTGCCCGGTGATATCGTCCACCAGGACGATGAGGTCGTGGCCTTCCGCGACATACATCCCATAGCTCCGACGCATATCATAATCGTCCCCCGGGCGCATATTGCCTCGCTTAACGATGCCGTCGAGCAGAACAGTGCCCTCCTGGGCAGGCTGATGCTGGTAGGGAAAAGGCTGGCGGAACGGGAGAATATCGCCGGCCGGGGGTATCGGCTGGTGGTCAATTGCGGCCCGGAGGGCGGTCAGGTCGTGCCGCACCTGCACATGCACCTGCTTGGCGGACGGCGGCTCGACGATGAGCTTGGCTAGGCGCTGGTAAGCTTCTTAAGCCGCGCGGCGGCTTCATCAACCACTTCGTCAGGTGTGGACGTTCCGGCAACGATGCCGATGTGTTTTTTCCCCTTAAGCCATTCTCTGCGGATTTCCTTGGCCGTTTCAATAGAGTGGGTTTCGACCAGCTCACCGCAGGTCTCGGCAAGCCGTCTGGTGTTGGCGCTGTTCCTGCCGCCGACCACCAGCATCAGGTCGCACCGTCCGGCCAGCTCCCGGGCTGAATTCTGCCGCTGGTGGGTGACCTTGCAAATGGTGTTGACTATGTGGATTTCACGCAGCTGCATCAGTGAGGCGTCCAGCACCTTCTTAACGAACTCCCGGAACCTGGCCGGGCTCTGGGTTGACTGAGAGATGATGGCCAGCCTTCGGGGCATCCCGCGCCAGGCGGCGATGTCACTGGCGTCGGTAGTGGCTCTGGCCTTCTCTCCACTCCAGCCGAGCAGGCCCTTGACCTCGGTGTGCTCCGAATCCCCGAAGATGACGATGCCGTAGCCGTCTCTGGCGAAGCGTGATACCGCCTTCTGGGCGCTCTTGACGATAGCGCAGGTGGTATCAATGACCTCCAGCCCGCGGGCGCCAAGCGTCTTCAGTGTGGTGGGGTCGGTACCGTGGGCAGTGACGGCCACCACCTTGCCCGTGACGTCGCGCAGACTGGAGACCGGCCGGATGCCCTTATTCGTCAACGTTTCGACGACCTGCTGGTTGTGGACTACCGGGCCGAGCGTTTCGATTTTGCCAGCGGCGCCGGCGGCTTTTTCCAGCAGGCCGATGGCGCGCTTTACACCACAGCAAAAGCCGTGGTCCGGGGATTTCTCAATGATGACTGGTGGCTTCATGGTTGTTCCCGGCGTAGAGACCGCGGTACTCCGGCGGCAGGAGTTCGGCGATATGCTGCATGGTTATAGTGCCCATGGAGGCCAGCAGGTCTTTGTCCATTGGTCCCCCAGCGTGTTTCGGCAGGCGGAACGGCTTGCCGACGGTAACAGTGATACGTGGTCGGCGCAGGATCCAGGTGAGATCGATGAAGTTTTCGGTGCCGGTGACAGCCACGGGAATGAGCAGGGCGTCGTTCTCAAGGGCGATGAACATGGCGCCCGGCAGGGCCGGCTGAAGCTGGCGTGTCTTGCTCCGGGTGCCTTCGGGGAAAATGCCGAGCAGCAGCCGGTCCCCCAGAACCTTCCTGGCATTGCGCATGGAGTCGCGGAGCCCGCGCAGGCTGTCGCCGCGCTGGACGACCGGGAAGACATGTGCCCAGGGCATGATGAATTTAAAAAAGGGATGCCGCCAGAGCTCTTCTTTGCCCATAAAGTTGACCCAGCGGGGAAAGTCGAGAAGGATGACGATGGGGTCGAAGTTGCTGAGGTGGTTGGAAACGACAATGGCCGGGCCTTCTTCTGGTACATTCTCCATACCTTTGACTTCGAACCGGGCAAAGACCTTGAAGAAGGCGCGGATGATGACGGCCACAACCCTGTGCGACCATTTCTTGTATGCTATTCCGTGGTAACTCTCTTGCTGGCAGTCCACGCTGTGTTCCCTGACAACGGTTGCGGTCATGATAGAGTCCACGTACAAAAGGTAACGGCAGGCCGGGAAATCGCCCGGCCGGGGTCAATAGTATGATGCCGCATCGAACGCAAAGTAGTATGTTAGTAGCGGCTTTCACAGCTGTCAAGCTGGTGAAAGGAACCGGCAGTTAACCTTGACTTTGCCGGGTCGAGTCCATAAAATCGGTCAACTCAGGCGCGCCTGTCAGCGCTTTGCAGTCCGATGCCGCCAAAAACAGTTGCCTACGAAGACCTCAATCCCGGGTTCGAGTTTCCGCCGACCACTCATACCCTCGAGCCGCAGATGGTCGCTGCTTATCTCAGGGCGGTTGTTGGGGTTGCGGAGGCCGAAAGCGGCCGTGCAGCGGCCGGGTCGGCGATGCCTCCGGTGGCCCTTGCGGCCCTGGCAATGCGGAGCCTCATGTCCCACCTGACTCTGTCGCAAAGCTCGGTCCATCTTTCGCAGGACCTGGAGTTTTTGAAGCCGGTGCTGGTCGGGGAAACGATTACCTCTCGTGCTACTGTTGGCAGGAAGCAGGAGCGCGCCGGCCTCAAGATGATCACCTTTGAGCTCGCCGTCTTCGACGCTGCCGGGGATAAGGTCATGACCGGGAGGATGCTGGTCGGCATGCTGGAGAGAAAGATATGACAGGTGCGTCGCCGGACAGGTTGATATTGACCAGGCAGGTGACCAGGGAGGCCATTCGTCTTTATGCCGAGGCCAGCGGCGATTTCAACCCCATTCACGTTGACGAAGCCTTCGCCGCCAAAACGCCGTTCGGCGGTATCATTGCCCATGGTATGATGACGCTTGCCTACGTGTCGGAGATGATGGGCAAGCAGTTCGGTGAGAAATGGCTTTCCGGCGGCGTCATGCGTATCAAGTTCAAGGGCCCGGCCCGTCCCGGCGATACGCTGACCATCACTGCCGAAAAGCAGGATGACGAGATTATCTCGGGGAAGCGGTATCTTAAGTACACACTGGTCTGTAGGAACGATAAACAACAGCCGGTTATTGACGGCCAGGTGCTGGTCGCAATCTGAAACTGGCTAGTTCAGGAGGTAAATAACTTGACCGACACTGGAAAAAGACTCCGTATCGCTGTTGATGCCATGGGGGGCGACCACGCTCCGGGTGAAGTCGTCAGGGGGGCTGTCATGGCCGCCGAGAAAGAGGGGGTGGAAATCAAGCTGGTCGGCGTGCCGGCGGCGCAGGATGAAATTGCGAAGTGGAATAAATCAGGACTGCCGGTGACCCTGTTCCCGACCGATGAGTATGTGCAGGAAGGTGAGCCTCCGGCTATGGTGTTGCGCAAAAAGCCGAAGGCTTCGGTTCTGCTGGCGGCGAAGATGGTGCGCACCGGCGAAGCTGATGCCGTGGTCAGCGCCGGCCCGACCGGCTCGGTGATGGCAGCGGCGATGGGGGTCATGGGGCTGATTGAAGGTATCGAGCGGCCGGTCATCGGCGGGCCGTTTGTGGGATTTGCGCCCAACAGCTTCGTCCTTGACCTGGGCGCCAATGTCGACAGCAACCCGTACCACCTGCTCAACTTTGCCGTTATCGGCACCGTCTACGTCCGGCGCTTCCTGAATATTGAAAACCCTAAAGTGGCGCTATTAAGCGTTGGCTCCGAGGAGGGTAAGGGCAACGAGACGGTCAGGGAAGCCTACAGCCTTTTTCAAAAGAGCGGTCTCAACTTCATCGGCAACGTCGAAGGGATGGACCTGGTCAGCGGTAAGGCTAATGTGGTTGTCTGTGATGGCTTTGTCGGCAACATACTTATCAAGTTTTCCGAGGGCATGGGCTATGCCGTCAACCGGTGGCTCAAGGCCAGCTTCAAGGGCCAGGTGCCGGATGAGAAACTGGAGGATTTAGCCGCTCAGCTGTTCACCATGACCAACATCGCCGACAAAGCCGGCGGCGGGCCGATTCTGGGTGCTAACGGCGTGGCCATCAAAGCCCATGGCCGGAGCAAAGCCGACGAGATAGCCAAGGCTATCAATATGGCAAAATGGGTGGTCGAGACCAACTTCGTCGGTGAGCTCAAAGCGGAGTTGGCCCGAATAAAAGAAACGATAAAACCGCAGGCTTAAATCATTACGTCACAGGAGGAGCTTACATGGCTTCAGCAGTCGAAGAAAAAATCAAAGAAATCATCACCGGTATTGTCCACTGCGAAGGCAAGGCGCTGACGCCGACCACCACCTGGAAGGACTTGAAAGCCGACTCGCTGGACCTGGTACAGGTGCTGGTCCAGCTTGAGGAGACCTACGGCATCGAGATTTCCGATACCGATGCCGAGAAGCTTAAGTCATTCGGTGACCTGGTTGCCTATATCGAAGGTGTTGT
>DAOUCU010000098.1:0-4958 GCA_034431935.1 Dehalococcoidia bacterium
GGATACCCTGGCGAGCACCCTGGCAGCCGGCGGGATAGAGGAGTGTCCCCGGGTAGCACTGGCCGACGCGGGTTATTGGAGCAAGTCCAACGTCGCCGCTTGTACCTGTCCGGAGGGGCCGGAGTTACTCATCGCTACTACCAAAGACTGGAAGCAACGGCAGGCAGCACGGGAAAAGAGCTGTCCCCGGGGTCGCATCCCCAGGGACCTGAGCCCCCGCAAGCGCATGGAACGCAAGCTGCTTACTCGAAGAGGGCGGCGCATGTACCGGCTGAGGGGTATCACGGTAGGGCCGGTGTTGGGACAGATGAAAGAGGGACAGGGCTGCCGGAGGTTTATGAGACGGGGACTCGGTGCTGCCCAAAGCGAGTGGTCTCTGATGACAACAACCCACAACCTATTGAAGCTATGGCGGAAGCGGACAGGCACCATGGGGCAGGGCGCACTGGAACTGAAGAGACGATGGTGCTCCCGCCATCGAGTGGACCTCGGTGCCCCGGCAAATCATTGGCACCGACCGGGTCACAAAATCTTGCAGTCCCGTCGGTCACAGATTGAATGTTTATGGGACAGGCTCAGTTACGGGCCCATTGCCGGAGCATTCACCTTATTACCCGGCCCTTCAAGGGCGCCAATGGCCGCTCTGCGGGCCTTATTGCACCGAAATATGTCAATATCTGTCAATTACTTCCGGCAAGTGGAACGGTTTATGGTAATGACAGTTTTTCCGGGCGGTTCAGGGAATCTTTTTATGGTGGCCATACCGGCCGCAGCGCAGATAACGCACGAAGGATTTACGATTGTGTAAAGACATGAATTATATTTTTCCCGGGGCCGTGACCCCGTCATGACCGGTTGCCGCAGACTGGCGGCCTTACCTGAAAAACAGGGGGGTTCCGGACGGACCGGTACCACCTTGCCGGGCTGCTCCGGCGACCGGCAGACCCGGGGCCGGGTGCCGGTAACTCCGGTTGTTTGCAACCCTCACTGCAGGTGACTGCTGCCTGCGCCGGCTCATTGGAACCCGGTCTCCCGCTGAAGGCATCTGAGTGTGGCACCAGCTTCACGGCAGATCTTAATGATGACAGTACGGTGTCTTACACGCGTCGAAGCGAACCCGGAACCGGAAGACAGCACGCAGTCCATCCGAAGGCGGCAGTCCGCTTTCCCCCCGGTCACGCCTCTCTAATCTCCAGTATCCGGTCGATCCGGAAAGTCCTTTCCTCGTTCCGCTTCAGGCAGAAAGCCCGCATGCCAAGGAATCTCTTGCCCTGATACTCCATCTCTCCGACGCTTTCCGGAATCACCCTCCTCCTGGTCTTCTCATCGTTGGGTTTCAGGTAGACCATCTCCAGCGCCGATTTGCCGGCAATAGCCCGCCTGATCAATTCAAGCTTATCGTCGACAGGACAGGACTCTTCGGCCTTCCTGTATTGAAAGTGAGTCAAGAATTTCAGTACCCTGTAGTCCATCAGGACATGCCTCTTCAGGATCGGCCTCTTAAGGACGATTCCGTCCAGGGTGGTGCACCGGCTCAGCGCCACGTAGGTCTGCCCGTGGGCAAAGGCCCCTTTTCCGATATCAATAATCACCCTGTCAAATGTCTTGCCCTGGCTTTTGTGGATGGTCACCGCCCAGGCCAGCATCAGCGGGTACTGCCTGAATCTGCCCACCACCTCCGACTTGAGCCGACCGTCTTCAGCGAAGAATCGGGAAATCTCCCAGGTGTAGGGGGCAATCTCCACGACATCCTCCTCGGCAAGTTCAGCAACGATGATATGCTCGCCGTTACGCCCCGGAACAATATCCAGGACCTTGCCGATGCTGCCGTTGACCCAGCGGCCATCAGCATCGTTGTTAAGCATCATGATCTGAGCTCCTGCCTTGACCTGGAGGTCGACGGCGGTGGGCAGGTACTCCCTGCCGAACTCCCCCTCGATCCTCCCGGTGAAGATGTGCAAGGTGCCGTTGAGCCCGGCCAGCTGCCTGTTGTTGACCTCCTCGGCCAGGGCGTTGGTAGTCGTCAGGTGGATGTAGAATTCATCCGGAGGCGGCTCGAAATCCGGCAGGCACCTCCGGTTGAGAAGCGCCAGGTCATCCTCGGTAACTGAATTGTTGCGGATGGTGTTGAGCAGGCGGATGAAAGTATCATCGTGCTGGCGGTAAATTTTCTCCAGCTCGACAAACTCCATTTCCAGTGAACTGAAGACTCTGGCACTGTAAAAGTAGGGACTTTCGTAGAGCGACCTGAAGATTTCCCTTTCCGCGCCGGTGGCGACCGGCGGCAGCTGGTAAAGGTCACCGATGAAGATCATCTGGAGACCGCCGAAAGGTCGGTCTTTCCCCGGACCGTTCAGGCGGAGAAATCTGTCTACGCAGTCGAGCAGGTCGGCCCGCACCATTGAGATTTCATCGATGACTATGGCATCGAGTTTCCCGTAGATGTTCCTGTCATCGCCCGAACGGACTTTCCTGACCCGTTCCGGGGTAATGCTGGGCTTGAAGCCAAAGAAGGAGTGGATGGTCTGCCCCCTGACGTTCAGTGCGGCGACGCCGGTGGGGGCCAGCACCGCTACCTTCTTTTTCGTGGTCCGCCGAAAATAGTCGAGCAGTGTCGACTTGCCGGTGCCGGCGCGACCGGTGATGAAAACGCTCTTGCCGGTGTCTTCCATGATGTGAAGGGCCTGCCGCAACTGCTCGTTGAGGTCTATCTGCGGCTGCTTGTGTTTTGCCTTTCCCATGCTGTCTTATGCCCGACCCTCCCCCCTTTCGCGGTTTCAAATTCATGTGCCGTACCATTATAGCCTGCTTCTCGGAGCCGGTGGTACAATCTGTCCGTGGAGACCGTCATACATGGCCAGGAGAATCCGGATCAGGGCCGGGGCGGTTGAAGCCGCGGCCGAGCTGTATGATACCGGGACGGCCCGGGCCATCTGGGAGGCGCTGCCCCTTGAAGGACGCGCCGGGCTCTGGGGTGAGGAGATATACTTCTCAATCCCGGTCAGGATAGAGCTGGAAGCAGGGCAGGAAATGGTAAGCCCCGGTGACCTGGGCTACTGGCCTGAAGGCCCAGCTTTCTGCATCTTCTTTGGCCCGACGCCGGTCAGCCGCGGGGATGAAATCCGGCCGGCCAGCGCCGTTACCGTCTTCGGCAAAATCGTTGGAGATGCCGCCGTGTTCCGGACAGTGGCTTCGGGAGCCAGAGTCACTGTTGAGAGGGCGGAGGAATAATAAGGGGTAGGTCTGCTGATTAGAATCGGGAATCTGCCCGCTTTTTACAGTCTGACGTATGTAGGGATCCCGCTTCACACCCTCAGTATCTGGCCCTTAATGACGTCATCGATCGTGAGCAGTCCGAAAGAGTCCGTGGCCGGTCCGGGGTTGAAAAGAAGGACTCCCCTGATATACCGGTTGCACGGCAGGTGGGAGTGGCCGAAGATGATGATTTCCACTCCGTCAAACTGCTGCCTTACCCGCTCGTCAATTCCGAGAGGCGCCCCCGACCCATGAAGCAGACCGATTTTCCGGCCCTTGACCTCAAATATCTCTTTTTCGGGCAGCGTCTTCTTCAATTCTCCCGAGTCCATGTTGCCGCGCACGGCCTGTACCGGCTTGATTGCCCGCAGACCATCAAGCACGTCCTTGTGCGTGAAATCACCGGCATGAACGATGATGTCAACGCCGGCCAGTGCTTGCCTGACGGCCAGCGGTAAATCGTTAAAATGTCTTACGTGGCTATCGGCAATCACGCCCAGCTTCATGGTTGTGCCTCCGCCGATGCTGCTTTACCATTCTACCACGGTGCCCTGACTATGCAGCTTGGTCGTGGAGGGACACCAGCCAGTCAGGACGGTTAGACGGCGATAAGCGTGCCGGCCCGGCTGCTGCCGCGCCCGGCCAAAGCCCTGTCAAAGACGGTGCCGTCAACATTGACTTTACCGCCATCTGCGAACCGACCGCTCAGTTTGCAGAAGGAAAAGCGGCAGATTTCCCTATCGTGCGGCTCATACCGGTGCATCAGCGGTTTCCAAGCATGGTAATGCCGGTAGCAGACCGGTCTTAACCGCCGGCACATCCTTCTTGCCGGTTAGCGGTCACCATCATCTTCCTCGGGCACAGGGAAAAATGGAAGAGAACCGCCGCTATCATCCACCCGTAGGTCAAGATATCGGTTGGCGAGAAAAGGGTTGTGGCACTCATGATGTAGGCGCCGTGGTACCGGCCTTCGAGATATCCCGCGGCAAACTGCTCGGCGGCAAATACGATGGTCACCAGCCCCATTGTCCAGTACAGCGGGGAAGGACTGCGGCGGTACTTCCGCACCCAGTGGAGCAGATAGCCGAGCATAAACACCGCGCCGGTGGTCACACCTCCGGCGTAGAAGATGACCGTCCTAGTATTCTCATCCACCCACCGGGGAAGCGTTACCGAGGGGTTAATGCCCAGGAGCCCCAGCTTGAGCTCGCCGAAGGGGACACCCCGGATGGCCGCCGCCAAAATATGTGCCGTCTCATGGATGATGACCAGTACCATGGCTAGCGAGACAGTGTAGGCCATCATGTAGCCAAACTGCCGGCAATTAAGTTGGAGCTTAACTATTCTCATGGTCTTTCTGTTGCCCCTTCACTTCATTGACAGGCAGCACCGAAGTCAGTTGGTGCCCGTTATTGCCGGTCTTAAACCCCAGCCCGGACTTATCCCTGCCGTTTATCCGTGACATCACCCGGTCGATGATATCGATGCCGACAGACAGCGGCGTATCACCGGTACCGGGCTCCCCGTGCTCGATGGCCAGGCTGAAGACGATTTCCTGGAGCTGGGCCGGCGTGTACCTCTCTGAGCACCGGGCGATGTAGTCCCTGGCCGATTCATCCAGCGGTATCCGCCGGCAGAGCCGGTCGATAAGCTCCCGGCGCTGTTCCACATTTGGTCTGGTAAGCTTTATCACCCGGTCGAAG
>DAOUCU010000099.1:0-7915 GCA_034431935.1 Dehalococcoidia bacterium
CAATGCGGTACATGTACAAAGCACCGTGGCTGAGCATTTTCCCGGGACTGGCCATAAGCATCATTGTTTTTGCCGTCAATATGTTCGGCGACGCTTTAAGGGATGTCTGGGACCCGAGGCTGAAACGCCTGTAACAAAAAAGGCACACCCGCACGCTTCATCGATCGTACGTAACCGGCCCGGCCTATTTGACCAGGTGGCAGGCCACCCACCGCCCTCTTATTTCCCTGAATTCCGGCACCAGTCTGGAGCAAATATCGATAGCCACGGGACACCGAGGGTGAAAGGTGCATCCGGAAGGAGGGTTGAGCGGGCTGGGGATTTCGCCCTTTAGAATAATGCGCTTGCGCTTCTCTTCAATCTCGGGGTCGGGAATAGGGACAGCGGAAAGCAAAGCCTGACTGTAAGGATGAAGGGGTTCATCATAAAGGGTACGGCTCGGGGCCAGCTCAACGATTCTTCCAAGGTACATCACAGCGATACGGTCGCTGATATGCCGCACCACTGACAGGTCGTGTGAAATGAACAAAAGGGTGAGTTTAAGCTGGGACTTGAGGTCGTCCAGCATGTTCACGATTTGCGACTGGATGGAAACATCGAGCGCCGATACCGGCTCATCACAGACAATGAAGTCCGGCCTGGTAGCAATCGCTCTGGCAACTCCGATGCGCTGACGCTGGCCGCCGCTGAACATGTGCGGATAACGCTCGGCAAAGTCGGGGTCGAGGCCGACCATCTGGAGTAGTTCATCAACCCGCTCCCTGGCCTTGCGGCCGCTGGCAAGACCATGGACTATAAGCGGCTCACTGATGATTTCGGCAACGGTGTGACGCGGGTTAAGCGAGCTGTACGGGTCCTGATAGATCGGCTGCATCTTGACGCGTAGCGCGCGCAGTTTCTCCTGGTCAAGCTTGCCCAGGTCAACGCCCTCGAAGATTATTTCGCCCGAAGTCGGTCGGTATAACCTGAGGAGGCACTTGCCTACGGTGGTTTTACCCGAACCCGACTCCCCGACCAGCCCCAGCGTTTCCCCTTTACGAATGACAAAACTTACGCCGTCGACAGCTTTAACATCGGCAACATGGCGGGCAACGATCAGCCCCCTGGTCACCGGGAAATATTTGACCAGGTTCCTGACCTCGATCAGGGCGCCGTTTTGCTTCTGGCTCACTGGTACATAACACAGGCCGCGTAATGCTCAGGAAACACTTCGCGGAGCGGCGGCCACTCCTGACTGCATTGTTCACGAGCTTCAGCGCATCGCGGCATAAAGGCACATCCCGGCGGACGCTGCACCAGGTCAGGCGGCTGACCCTGGATGGTACACAGACGTACCCCCGGGGCCTCGTCCAATCGGGGAATACACGATAGCAGGGCGCGGGTATATGGATGGAGCGGTTTCTTAAATAGCTCTCTGGTGGCCGCCCGCTCGACAATCCGGCCGGCGTACATAACATTGATACGGTGGGCATACTTGGCGACCACACCCATGTTGTGGGTGATAAGCAGGAGCGCCACGCCGGCGGTCCTGGTAAGACCAACAAGCAGTTCCAGAAGCTGTGCCTGGACGGTGACATCGACCGCGGTAGTCGGCTCGTCGGCGATGATAAGCCCCGGCCGGCAGGCAAGGGCAATGGCAAGCATGACCCGCTGGCGCATGCCGCCGCTGAACTGGTCGGGATACTGGTTAAGACGGCGCCGCCCGTCTACGATACCGACCTCCTCCAGCAGTCTGACCGCCTCGTCCGCGGCCTGTCTGCCATCCATAATCCCGTGCTCCATCAGGCCTTCGGTAAGCTGGCGACCAATGGTAAGCACCGGGTTAAGGCTGGTCATCGGTTCCTGGAAGACCACGGCAATACGGCGGCCCCGGACCCCGCGGATTTCATCATCGCTCATCTTCAGCAGGTCTTTGCCCTCAAACATGGCCTGCCCGCTGACGATTTTACCCGGCGGCACCGGTATAAGCTTGATGAGACTCAGGGCGCTCACGGTCTTGCCGCAACCGGACTCACCAACAAGGGCAACAATCTCGCCCTTATCCACATCATAACTTATGCCGTCAACGGCCTTGACCGGGCCCTTACGGGTATCGAAATAGGTCTTGAGGTCTCTTACCTGAAGGAGCATTCTGGCAACGGCCGCGCAATCAAACTCTTAATGGTTAAAGTTACCACTATTAATGCCATATTTGCAAATTGACGACTCCGCGGGTCTGACGATCAAAGTAACACAAGAGCATAGCCGATTATGCGACGATAGTGTGTGAACCGTTTCACTTAACCTGCAACCCCACGCAGGAACCACCGTCCATGCCCGAGCAAAAGTTGTCGTGACGAAGCGGGACTGCTATACTAACCGACGCTCAAATGCCGTATGAGGTCGTTATCGGGCTGGAAGTCCACGTCCAGCTTCTCACCGACAGCAAGATGTTCTGCGGATGCAGTGCTGATTATGCCAGTGCTCCGCCGAATACTCATGTCTGCCCGGTCTGCCTGGCTCTGCCCGGCGTCCTGCCGGTCATCAACAAGAAAGCCGTAGATTACACCATTATGGCCGGGCTGGCCCTGAATTGCACCATTTCCGAGCATACCAAGTTCGACCGCAAGAATTACTTCTATCCCGACCTGATGAAAGGTTACCAGATATCCCAGTACGACATGCCGCTCTGCCGCAATGGATGGCTGGAGATTGAGACCGGCGGGCGGAAAAAGCGCATCGGCATCACCCGCGTCCATCTTGAGGAAGATGTAGCCAAGATGGTGCACCGCACCAGCCCGGAAGGAGAAGCGGTCAGTCTTATAGACGTGAACCGGTCGGGGGTGCCCCTGATGGAAATCGTCAGCGAGCCTGACATCGGTTCCGCGGAGGAGGCAAGGGAGTACCTGACGAAACTGAGAACGATTGTCCAGTACCTCGGCATTTCCACCGGCAACATGGAGGAAGGCAGTTTCCGGTGTGATGCTAACATCAGCATCCGGCCGAAAGGTTCCAGAGAGTTCCTGCCCAAGACCGAAGTGAAGAACATGAACAGCTTCCGGGCGGTATACCGTGCGCTGAGCTATGAAGCGGAGCGGCAGGAAAAGGTGCTTGAGTCCGGCGGCAGGCTGATACAGGAAACCAGAGGATGGGTCGAGGAGAAGGGGGTCACCGTTCCACAACGGAGCAAGGAATATGCCCACGATTACCGCTACTTCCCCGAGCCTGACCTTCCACCACTGGTATGCGACCGCACCTGGGTTGAAGAGGTGCGTTCACGTCTTCCGGAATTGCCTGAGGCGCGCCGGGAGCGCTTCGTGGTCAGTCTGGGCCTGACACCCTACGATGCCAGCCTGCTTACCGCCTCCAAAGCCACGGCAGACTATTTCGAGCAGTGCGTCAGGCTGATGGCGCCTGCCGGAGATGACGCCGTAAGAAAAACCGTCGCCAAGAAGGCGGCCAACTGGATACTGAGCGACTTCAGCAGGATGCTGAATGCCAGCGGCACTGAAATCCAGAACTCGCTGGTAACGCCGGCAAATCTGGTGGAACTGCTGAAGCTGGTAGACAACGGCGCTCTCAGCGGCCCGTCAGCCAAAGCGGTCTTCGAGGAGATGTTCAATACCGGCAGACAGGCCGGGAAGATAATGACGGAAAAGGGGCTGGTGCAGATAGGCGATGCCGACCAGATTAGAGAGGCGGTGACAAGGACAATCGCCGCCAATGCCGCCGCCGTCGCCGACTACCGCGCCGGTAAAGAGCAGGCGCTCCAATTCCTGACCGGCCAGGTGATGAAGTTAACGCGCGGGCGTGCCAACCCCAAAATAGTCCGCGAAATACTCCTGCAGGAACTCGGAGGAAAATAGGAATGCCTACATACTTGGTCATTGCGGAACTGGTGATTTCTATCGCCCTGATACTGGCGGTAATGTTTCAGGTGAAAGGCGGCGGTCTTGGCGGCATATTCGGTCAGCCGGATACCGTTTACCGCACCCGCCGCGGCGCGGAGAAAGTCCTTTTCCGGGTTACTATCGTTCTGGTGGCGCTTTTCGTTATATTTGCTGTGCTGGTAGTGCGCATGAGCAGTTGACCCGCCGGTGCTTTGACATGGCTTGACGTGAAAAATATAATCATTTTTCAGCCACACACGACAAAGATGACAGTATTGAACGCTTACTCGCCTGCGATCTCAAGGAGGATGTTCTATGAAGTCGCTAAAGGTAGCTAGGTACGCACTCTGCCTGGCAGTACTGGCCATGCTGTCAAGCATGTTTCTCGGCCAGGCGGTAACGGCGTCGACCGTTACCTTAGACGGCAAAACGGTTGCGGCCCTTGACGATGAGAAGCCGGAATCACTCAACCTGACGACACGCTTCCCGGTCATCAAGGGCAAGGCCAATGCGTCATTTGACTTCGAAGTCGAGATGAAGTATGAGGGGCCGGCGCCGAAGACTTTCGACCTATCCGCCAAGGGCCCGCCCAACTTCTACGTGTCGGTCACGCCGCAGTACGATTCAAAGGAAATCTCGGCGATAAGAATCGACCCGGCCAGGTCGTTTGGCGAGACCGTAAAGATATCAGCGACGCCACTGCCCTGGAACCTGCCGGCGCCGGGCAGTTACACCATCACCTTTTCCGCCGCGTCCGGCTCCCTTAAGTCAAGCATCGACCTCAAGGCCGAAGTGACGGACAACTTCAAGCTTTCCGCCGAGACAGAGACCGGCCGCCTGAATACCGAGGCCACCGCCGGCGAGGAAAGCCACCTGACAATCAAAGTTAAGAACACCGGCACTTCTGTCCTTAAGAACATCACTTTTTCGGCGTACAAGCCGGATGGCTGGACGGTTACCTTCAATCCGGAAAAGATTGACTCGCTGGCGGTTGATGGCACCCGCGATATCGACGTAGCTATCAAGCCATCGGGCAAGGCAATTGCCGGGGACTACATGGTCAACCTGACAATCACTGATGATTCCTACTCGGCCAGGGCGACCCTTGACATCAGGACCACCGTGTTGACCCCGACCATATGGGGCTGGGTAGGCGTAGCCATAGTGATTGTCGTCGTCGCCGGCCTGGTATACCTCTTCATGCGGCTGGGGAGACGCTAGAGAACAATGAGCCAGCCGGTCGTCGAAACAACCGACCTGACCAAAATCTACGGCGAAGTAACTGCCGTCGATCGCCTTAACCTGCGTATTAACGAAGGAGAGGTCTTCGGCTTCCTCGGGCCGAACGGTGCCGGGAAAACGACAACAATTCTCATGCTCTTGGGACTGACCGAGCCGACTTCGGGAAGCGCCAGTGTTTGCGGCTTCAGCCCGACCCGTGACCCGCTCAAGGTAAAACGGATTGTCGGCTACTTCCCGGAAAAAATCGGGTTCTATAATGACCTGACGGCACGGCAGAACCTGCGATACACCGCCGACCTGAACGGCATCCCGCCGGCTGAAGTCGAAAAGAAGATTGATGCCCTGCTTAACAAAGTCGGCCTCAGTGACGTCGGTGACCGGCAGGTGGGCAAGTACTCGCGCGGTATGAAGCAGAGGCTGGGCATCGCCGATGTCCTGATGAAGGATCCGAAGGTAGTCATCTTGGATGAACCGACCAGCGGCATCGACCCCCAGGGCATCGAGCAGATACTCGGGCTTATCAGCGACATGCAGAAGCAGGGCATCACCGTAGTGCTTTCTTCTCATCAGCTTCACCAGGTCCAGCGGGTCTGCTCCAGAGTGGGTATACTGGCCAGGGGCAAACTCGTAGCCGAAGGAAGCGTCGAAAAGCTTGGAATGGAAGCAATTGGCGGGGGTACCTACCGTATCGAGGTCCAGACGGCGGAGCCAGAACCAAAGCTGGTCGAAATCGTGCAGAAGGTCCCCGGTGTTATCAGTGTCCAGTCATCAGACAAGACGCTGGTGGTCAACTGCGACCGTGATGTCAGGCCGCAACTGGCCAGGGCGGTGGTTGACAGCGGCGCCCTGCTGGTCGAAATGAAAATCGAGAAGTACGGGCTCGAAGAAATCTACATGAAGTACTTTAAGGAAAGCTAGCCGATGAGAGGTATGATGGCCGTCCTGCGCAAGGAGCTGGCTGACCATTTCGCCAGCAAGCGCTTCATCATTCTCTTCCTGCTTATCTACCTGGCCGGTGTAGCCGCTATTTATATTGCTGGCCAGAATATCCGCAATGAAGTTTCGGAAAGCACACGGTTTGTTTTCCTCCGGCTATTTATCGTCTCCGGCGGGCAGATGCCGCCGTTCCCCTTCTTCATGTCTTTCTTCGTACCCATCATTGGCATCGCCCTCGGCTTTGATGCTATGAACAGCGAGCGGGCAAGTGGCAATCTAAGCCGCCTCCTATCTCAGCCGCTCTACCGCGATGCACTCATCAATGCCAAGTTCATCGCCGGAGTTGTGGTCATCGCGGTCCTGGTGACCAGTATCGTCGCCATCGTCAGCGGCCTGGGACTAAGAATGCTCGGCGTTGCGCCCAACGGCGAGGAAGTCTTCCGCCTGCTGCTGTTTATCATCATCACCGTAATCTACGGCGCCTTCTGGCTCGGCCTTGCCATTATGTTCTCCATCTTCTTCGAACGGACAGCAGTTTCGGCTCTGGCTTCAATCGCGCTATGGATATTCATCTTTTTCTTCGTATCGGTAATCGCGACCTCAGTGGCCAACGCGGTTGTGCCTGTTGACCAGAACTCTAAGGTCGATGTCCTGGTGCGCAACGAGGAGCTCCGCCAGGCCATCAGCCGCCTCTCACCAGCGACACTCTACGGCGAGAGCATCCAGGTGATGCTCATGCCCGAGCTTGGAAGCGCCAGTGCCGCTTTGATGCTTATCAGCATTTACGTCAGCGGTATGGTGCCGACACCGCTTCCCATTTCGCAAAGTCTGACTATCGTCTGGCCGCAGTTAGTGGCGTTAATCGCCCTGACCGCGGTCTGCTTTGCCATCGGTTACGTCAGATTCATGCGGGAAGAGATCAGGTCAACCTGAACGGACGCCGGGCCAGTCTTTTCCCGGCCCACCCCGCTCCTGGCGCACCCGAGCGTGTGGTGCCGAAATGTCGTTGAGGCCTGATGTAGAGGGAATCAGAAGGGACTACCGTCGCACCTGGCTGAAACAGCACTGGAAGCAGGTGCTCTCTTTAGTCCTGGTTATCGCCTTCAGCATCTTCCTGGTGCTTAACCGTGGCATGGTGTCCCAGTTCAGGGGCTACGGCTACCTCGGCGTCTTCCTCATCTCCCTGATTAGCGCCGCCACCATCATCGTCCCTGTCCCTGGCATGATTGTTGTGGCCGCGATGGGCACGGTGCTGAACCCGGTGCTCATCGGCATCATATCCGGTATCGGGGCCACCATCGGCGAGACTACGGGCTATTTGCTCGGCTACGGGGGACGAGCCATAGTGCGCGATAACCAGACCTACCAGGTTATGGTCGGGTGGATGCGCCGCTGGGGCGGGTGGACGCTTTTCGTGCTGGCGCTTCTTCCGAATCCTCTGTTTGACATGGCTGGCCTGGTGGCTGGCGTACTCAAGTACCCGCTATGGAGGTATTACGTGTTCGGCATGGCGGGGCGCGTACCGAAACATATATTCTACGCTTTCGCGGGCAACCTGGGCTTCCGCTGGCTTGGCCCGCCGTAACCGGGATGCACAAGCAACCGCATTTCATTCGGTAGGATTGCCCTCACCGTGGCTCTCACGTCGTTCGAAATAACATGGTATGAGCTCGTCCAGATAGATTAGTGACACTATAATAGTGTCATGAAGATAGGCAATCTGGTTATTCACAGAGCCCTCCGCCTGCGTCGCATCCCGGAGCTGAGCCGTGAGGCCAATGCCCGCCTGGCCTGGTTCGATTTCTACCGGGCGTGCCGCGGTAATGCGTCGTTAACCTGCCGGCATTTTGCCATTTCCCGGCAGACAT
>DAOUCU010000100.1:0-5650 GCA_034431935.1 Dehalococcoidia bacterium
CTCTTAACCATATTTGTCCGATCATAGTGGGTGCAGTCCTGCAGTCCACATCGCCTTCCTCCAATTGCTCCTAATGATATACTATAGTCACTATACCTGCCGATACTGCTCCCCATGAAAAGGGAGTGGCAAAATTAAGAGAGTAGGATGGCTGATGAGAATCGGGGGCGAGATGACGCTGGAATTAAGAACTCAACAGGCAGCCCGTATGATGCAGGAATTAGCGGCGTTCAACGACAGGAACGCCGGAGTTGCGGGGTGCGTCACGGTAGAAGGCTTCGGCTGGACGTACGTCGTGGTAGTACTGGACCGGCATACTGGGAAGACCGCCGGCGCACAACACGGGTGGGGAATGCCAAGTCAGCACCGGCAGGAAGCTCTCTGTATGGCGGTCAACCGTTAGTTCGCCGGGGGCGGCGATGAATAGGGGGCCTATCGCAAATGTTGGATAACGGCAGTCAGCCAAACACTCATTAGTTTCGTGAAGGTCTGTCGAAAAATGGGCATCAATAACAACAAATATAACAATCCCAGGGGCGTTGCCAATGCGGAGAGGGGGACATCAGATTATCGGGACGATTAGGGAAGGAGTGTCAAACCAGCTAGAATACTCAGTTATTTTCGGCAAGACCTGATGGGGAGCATGCAATGAGAATTCTTCTTGTAGTCCGCAGTCTTAATGCTGTTTCATACAAGAGTTTCGTTAGGTACGCCCAAGAATTATTCAGTCGTCTTCGGAAGTACCATCATGTTGATGCACTGGAAATACCCCTGGACGAAACAGCGAAGGGCTTTTCTAAAGAGAAACAGGCCCTATTGCCTTTCAGAACTGCTCTACGCTTGTTGGGGAAAAGGGCAAAAAACTATGATATTGTACATGCGATCGACCCAATGCTGGGAGCAGTACTGCCGATATTTACCAGCCGTAGCATAGTAACTTTCCATGATTTGGTCCCCCTCACGCTTCCGGGGCATTGGCGCTGGGAATGGGCAATACAAGCCTATTTCTCCGTTGTATATAACATGGCAGCGAAAGCCGGAATGCTGCTGGCCAATTCAAGCCAGACGGCTGCTGAACTGGTCACAGTACTCGGGGTAAATAAAGGTAAAGTACGAGTCGTCAGCCTTGGAGTGGATGGCAAGTTTCGACCACTTGAGCGACCGAGACGCTTGCCAACGCTCGGTTTCCTTGGAAATCTGGGGCCGCGTAAGCGGGCCGATTATGCCATCCGGGTTTATCGTATTCTGAGAGATCGCGGTTTCAACTGTCAGCTGATAATCGCCGGTGGAGAGATACCGGAACCATCACGACATGAACACAGGAATCAAATCCTCCGGCTGTCTCAAGGTATTGATGGAATCAAACTACTCGGTCATGTACCTGAAGATGATATGGTTAATCTATATAACTCATTTGACCTTTTTCTTTGCACGTCTGATACCGAGGGACTCGGCCTTCCTATTCTCGAATCTCAAAGATGTGGCGTGCCTGTCCTGGTGCGGAAAGACGCACGTATACCTCAGGAGGTTACCAAAGCGGCTGTGGTATGTGATTCCCCTGAAGATATGGCTTCCAAGGCGGCCCGCCTATTGTCGGATGCTGATTATTATGAAAAAGTAAGACAAGCTGGCTTGTTACATTCCTCGGCTTTTACATGGGATAGTACCGCTGAGGGAACACTTCAGGGTTACCATGAACTTTTGAGACGAGTGTGATATTGCATCACTTTTCCGCCACGCATGGGTATTCCGACTTTTACAACACCAAATTGTCCATACTTTTGCATCTACAATAACTGTAATGTAAATGAAATCGCCGGTATATAGTCCCGTCAACAGGCCATCAAATCGCACGGGCTGTATGTCAGTTTGTGCGAGAATCAGACATTGGCTCATCACTGCCGCGGTTTTGTTGCCGCTGGTTATATCTGGCTGTTTGCCGGAAGCTGACCAGCCGGTGACCAGTAATGAGACATCTACCGATGCTTTGTCGGCGCCGATTCGCGCGCCGGATGAACTGGACCGTGTCTCCCAGTCCGTAACAGCCCCTTTCCAAAAGGCCCCCGCTATCCTTCAGCCGGTCAACGTCAGGATAGAGAACCCCTATGCCGGCGGCACACCTTATAAAGCCCAGCTTCATGCCCACACCACCGAGTCGGATGGCAAACTGTCTCCGGCCGAGCTGGCGGCCTTCTATCGGGATGCCGGCTATCAGGTGCTGGCCATCACCGACCACGGCAGGTTCACACCACCACCTGCGGTGCACGGGATCCTCGTTATTGTCGGCAGTGAACAGGATACCGATGAGGGGCACCTTGTAGCCTATGGAGCCGTAGCAAGACTCGATATTGATCGTATCCGTTCCGCTCAGACCAAGATCAACCGCATATTGGAACTGGGCGGCATTGCCGGACTGGCCCACCCGAATTACAAAACTGAGTCATGGACGAATGAAGAGATAGCTGGCCTTTCCAGCTTTTCCCTTATCGAGGTCTTCAACGGCGTAGTAGGTAGCGCTCAAGGTATCGCTGAGGACAAGTGGGACTATGCCCTGAGGCTGGAGCCGGGCCGCAAAATATGGGGCACGGCGGTGGACGACTTCCATGCACCGGAACACTTTGGGAAGGGCTGGGTGGTTATATATGCCGACGAACTCGGCACCGGCGCCATTATGAGGTCGCTCAGGACAGGCAATTTCTACGCTACACAGGGCCCGGAAATTAAGGCATGGACCGTCGGGCGTATAATCCGGGCCAGCGTCGACGAACTATCGCAGTTCAGATGGACCGTGGACGGCACTCACTACCTAATGGGCAGCAGCCGTCTGTCGTCGGAATACCTCGTTACCGGACGAGAAAAGTACGTCAGGGTTACGATAAAGCGCGACCGGGATGGCAGGATGGCCTGGTCGCAGCCGTTCTTTGTGCATGCCGGCCGGGAGGTCGGGCTTTTGCAGCATGGCCAGCGACCCGAAAGCGTCCGCAAAGAACCCATCGAAGGCTTGGTAAACATACCAACACCGTAGCTTGCGGGCTCACGTGATTGCCCTCAAGAGTACGGTGAACTGCCTTTCTGCCTCCACCATATACCTGTCCCTGATCAAGAGGTCAATGCTCATGCTCCTGACGCCGTGACGATTTTTATTCCACGGAGAGTCCCTCTCCCGGTCGACTACATACTCCGTATCATAGCCAAGAGCCTTGAGTCTATTGAGCATTTCAATCGTCCGTTGCCTTCCGACGATCCCCGGATGTACCTCAATTGATAGGAGCGGCCTGAACTTCTCCAAAGTCCGCACCATACCGTTAACCGCGAGTGTCTCCGCACCTTCAATGTCCATTCTGATGAGGTTGACAGATACCCCCATTTCACCGATCAGGCTATCTAGTGTCCGCCCTGGTACCGATACTTTGCCCAGCGACTTGCCCCAACCTGCCAGTACGGAATGCCAGTTGGAATGCTGAGACATAAAAATATCAACGTCTCCATCGCGGTCGGTAATGGCAGCATGAACAACGGACACATTGCGAATATTGTTCAGCGCAAGATTGTCATTCAGCACACGAATGTTCTCTTGCACCGGTTCAATAGCTATCACACGACCTGTCAGACCGACCAAACGGGACTCGATCAGTACGTAGTAGCCGATATTTGAACCGATGTCCACAACTACCATGCCTTCCTTTATTAGCCGCTCAAGCCATTGTGACTGAATCGGCTCGTGGGAGCGCCATACAAAAAGTTCTCTGGAGATACCACGGTCGTCGCGGTGCAACCGCATACGCTGACCACTGCCAAGAGTGACCACTGGGGCATCCTTCATTCGGCCCACCCTAAAAAACCAGACTATGTCTTGCCACGCCAAATGCGTGCGGTGCCAGAGATAGCTCGTGCCCGCACTAAGAAGGGCTCGAAAACCCGCGTTCGTGACGATGCAGATTGCTCTTCTGAATTGATAAGGGATTTTCAACGTTGGTCTCCTGTTATACTCTGACTGTGCATTCGCGCCATTGCAGTTGGCAGGCCAATCAACATAACGAGCAGGTTGGCCGCAAGATAGGCTAGTCCGATACCGACCAGTCCGAAGCTGCCTATTAGAAAGTACCCGCCGATGATGGTCGCCGCGGCCACGAACCCGTAAAGCGCCATGATCTGCTTTGTGCTTCGTTCCACCCGCTTGATGCCGACGAAGAGTTCATTGAGCGCCACGGGAACACTGGCAATGGCCAGAATACGTAACAGCCCAAGGCCCTCTACCGCATATCTTTCACCGAAGAGCGAAAGGATAAAACCGCCCAGAAAGACGGCTACCAGCACCCCGGGAGTCAGAACAGAGAGTATGAGTTTCCCCGCCTTCATGACCTGTCTGCCCAGTCCTTCTCTGCCTGACGCGACCTCGGCCACGACTGACAGTCCGGTGTAGTAGGAAACAGAAAAGAGCAGGTTGGCGATCATCCAGCTTGCGTAGAAATAGGCGCTGGTATCGGACCCGAGAACATTGACCACGATAATGGGCAGAAGATGGGCGGGCAGCAGACGCAGACCGTCCCCGAGATAGTTTCCGATCGAAAAGCGGAGCATTCTCCTGACAGCCCTCACCCGCAGGCCCAGCGCAGGACGGTAGCCCGGCAGAAGCCTTGCAATAAAGTAGAATGAGGTGGCATCGGCAGTGATGAAGGCCACCGCAAAAGCGATATAGACACCGGACACGCCCGAAGAGCTGACGGCGATCACCAGAGGGATCCTCAGGGCAAACAGCAAAGCCTGCAGGAGCGCGAAATGGGCCGAGCGCAAGGCAACAAAAATGCTGGTCTGCAGGGCGAAGAGACCGTTAGAGACAGCTACCAGAACAAAAGTGATGGCGGCGTATGCCTGCTGAAGCGGACTGAGCGCTGGCGACCAGACATTAACGCCGACAACGAATACAATCGCCAGTAGGACTGAAATGAAAGCCACGATACCGACGGCGGAGTTGATCAGGCCTGCCCTGTCAGTCTCTTCGGGCAAATAACGGATGATGCCGAACCCGAGTCCAAGACCGGACAGCGTGACCAGAAGGTTCACAGCGGAAATCACCGCCGTACCCACACCGATATCCGCCGGCGGGTAGAAACGTGCGGCTACTACCCAGAATACAAAACCGAAGAAGGCACTAATAGCATGGGCCAGGGTCAACAACAGGGAGTTGCGGCGCAGTGAATCGCCGGCGGCCTCTTTGACGATTGCCCAGAGATTAGCAGCAGAGTTAATAGTTCTAGCCCTCGTAGTCCAGAATCCTTTCTTCAGGCCGGTTAGAATTCAACAACGGATTCGTCACCCAGAAAAAGCCTCAGGGCACTGAAGTTATTCCCGGCTTTCCTGAGGGCGCCGGCGCCGTTGCCCAGAACGCTGTCGGCCATGCGGTCGATTCGAATTATGCGGCAGTCCCGCATGGTCACAGAATGCTCTACCGATGAGTCCTCGACTACGGTCCCGGTACCGATGCTGGTAAACGGGCCAATGAAAGAGTTCTTTATCCGGCAGCCTTCAGCAATGGAAACAGGGCCGCGTACCAGACTGTTCTCAACCCTGGCCCCGGCCATCACCTCGACCCTGCCGACAAGCCGGCTGGCGCTGTCAACTTCGCCTCTGACATCAAGTCTCATATACT
>DAOUCU010000101.1:0-21246 GCA_034431935.1 Dehalococcoidia bacterium
GAGCCGTCACCTCCGCAGTAACGACACCGCCACCGGGGAAGGCGCGTGCCTCCAGCACGCAAACATTCAGTCCCGCCTTGGCCAGATAGGCGCTTACCAGCAGGCCGTTGTGGCCACCACCAATCATAATTACATCGTAATCGGGCATAACTGCTTTCTCCTTATTTATCATGACTATGGAATGTCCGTATAGCTCAGGAATTCGCCGGTCTGTGAAATTGTGGGTATAGTCTAATGGCATTAGCCTTCCGGGGCAACCACAGGTACGGCTCAGGGATAATCCCCAAAGGCCGCCGTTGACGGGGGAGGCACGTTGGGTTAAACTTGCCGACGTTGGCAGGAGACAGGCCGCTGGAGCGGGGATGTGAGGGACTGCCTCGGGCGCGTGAGGCCTGAGGTTTTTTATTTGACAGAGTAGTTGATATGACAGGCGCTAATGACGGGCAGGCCAAAGAACGACTGGAAAGGATGCGCCACTCCGCCTCGCATATTATGGCGCAGGCGGTACAGACGCTGTTTCCTGAGGCAAAGTTCGGGATAGGGCCGGCCATCGAGGACGGCTTCTACTACGATTTCGACCTGCCGCGGACGCTGACCCCGGATGATTTGGCCAAGATTGAGGCGGAGATGCGTAAGACCATCGCCGCTGATCTTCCCTTCGTCCACCAGGAACTGGGCAAGCGTCAGGCACAGAGCCTCTTCGTTTCTCAGCCGTACAAGCTGGAGCTTATCGAAGACCTGCCCGACGAGACGGTCTCAATCTACCGCCAGGGCTCATTTGTTGACCTCTGCCGGGGCCCGCATGTCGCTTCCACCGGTGAGATCAAGGCCTTTAAGCTGACCCATGTGGCCGGCGCCTACTGGCGCGGCGATGAGAGGCGTCCCATGCTTCAGCGCATCTACGGGGTGGCTTTTGAGACTCAGGCCGAGCTTGATGCCTATCTGGCAAAGCTTGAGGAGGCCGCCCGCCGCGACCACCGCCGCCTGGGTAAGGAGCTCGACCTTTTCAGCATCCATGAGGAAGCCGGCCCCGGGCTGGTCCACTGGCATCCCAGGGGCGCCATGGTCCGTCACATCATCGAGACCTTCTGGAAAGAGGAGCACTTCAAGCGCGGCTACGATATCGTCAACACCCCGCACATCGCCAAACTCGACCTGTGGAAGACCAGCGGCCACTGGGACTTCTACCGCGAGAACCTTTACTCCCCGATGGAAATCGAGGGTCAGGACTACATCATCAAGCCGATGAACTGCGTCTTCCACATCCTGATTTACAAGTCGAAGCTCCGCAGTTACCGCAGCCTGCCCGTCCGCTACGCCGAGCTGGGAACAGTCTACCGTTACGAGCGCTCCGGCGTCCTCCATGGTCTGGCCCGTGTTCGCGGCTTCACTCAGGACGATGCCCATATCTTCTGCCGGCCCGACCAGCTCGAGGCCGAGCTTAAAGGCGCGCTTGACCTCGCCCGTTTCATGATGAAGACCTTTGGCTTCGGCGAGTATGAGCTTATTCTCTCCACCCGGCCCGCCGTCAAGTACGCCGGCACCATCGAGATGTGGGACCAGGCCGAGGGAGCCCTGCGGCGCGTCCTCGAAGGCTCGGAACTGCCGTACAAAGTAGAGGAAGGGGAGGGTGCCTTTTACGGGCCTAAGATTGACATAAAACTTAAAGATGCTCTGGGCCGTTTCTGGCAGGGGCCTACCATCCAGTGCGATTTCAATCTGCCCCAGCGCTTTGATGTCGTCTTCACCAATGCCGGAGGCAAGGAAGAGCGTGTGGTCATGATCCACCGGACGGTGCTCGGTAGCATGGAGCGGTTCATGGCTTCCCTGCTTGAGCATTATGCCGGCGCCTTTCCCGTCTGGCTGGCGCCGGTCCAGGTGGTGATTATTCCCATCGCTGACCGCCACGTAGACTATGCGGGTCAGGTTGCTGGAGCCATGCGCAATGAAGGTCTGCGCGTCCAGATTGACGAACGCGCCGAGCGGATGAACCTGAAGATCCGAGAGGCCCAGCTCGCTAAAGTTCCCTATATCCTTGTTGTTGGCGATAAGGAAGTCCAGTCCGGTGCCGCCGCACTGCGTCTCCGGACCGGCGAGGACCTCGGTGCTCAGCCCCTGGCCTCTGTTATTTTGCGGGTTAAGACTGCGGCGGAGTCGCGGTCGCAGTCACTTTGAAAGCCGGGGCGTCTTTGATTCCGTCGTTCAGATATGATATAGTCTGGCCGCTATTATTTCCGTGAAGGAGGGAAAGCCAACCTATAGTTAAGGAACTGCGCGTCAACGAGCAAATCCGGGCAAAAGAGGTCAGGGTAATCGGGGAGACAGGCGGGCAGTTGGGCGTTATGACGTTGCCCCAGGCGCTCGAACTGGCCCGGGACCAGGGACTTGACCTGGTAGAAGTCGCTTCTACTGCAGTACCTCCGGTCTGCCGCCTTCTGGATTACGGCAAATACCGGTATGCGCTGGAGAAGAAGGAGCGGAAGGCGCGCAAAGGCCAGCGGTCCACCGGTCTGAAGGAGATACGCTTCCGCCCAAGGATTAACGACCATGACCTCATAGGCAAGGTAGCGCAAATCAAGAAGATGCTGGCCGAGGGCAACAAGGTGAAGGTAACTGTCTTCCTGCGGGGACGTGAGAATACTCACCCGGAACTTGGATGGAAAGCGATGCGGCGTGTAGCCGAATCACTCAAGGAGCTGGCGGTAGTGGAAGGCTCCCCGGCTATGGAAGGCTCCAACATAAATCTGACGTTCTCGCCTGGCAAGAAGCAGGCGCCGAAACCGGCCAGGGAGCCGGAGAAGGAATCGGGTAAGGAAAAGGAAACTGTCAATGCCTAAAATCAAGACTCATAAGGGAGCGCAGAAGCGCTTTCATATCACCGGCAGCGGGAAAATCATGCGTACCAGGGGCGGCAAGAGCCACCTGAGGCGGCGCAAACCGGCCAAAGTCAAGCGCCAGTACGACGAGATGCATCCACTGGCCAAGGCTGACGTGAAGCGCATCAGCAGGCTTTTGCCAACCGGCGTATCTTAAGGACAGTAGAGGAGACGACCCATGCCCAGAGCAACCAGCGGGCCGACTACCCATCGGCGCCATAAAAAGGTCTTACAGCTCACCAAGGGACATCATGCGAGTTACCATATCCAGTACCGCCGTGCCCACCAGTCGATGCTGCATGCTCTTCAGTATGCCACCGAGCACCGGCGTGAACGCAAAGGTGATATGCGGCGGCTCTGGATTACCCGCATTAACGCCGCGGTAAGAGCAGCCGGGCTTACTTACAGCCAGTTCGTGAAAAGTCTGGCTTCGGCCAATATCATTATCAACCGCAAGATGCTGGCGGAGATGGCGGTCAAGGACCCGGCGAGCTTCAGCCAGCTTGTGGCCGCGGTAACTGCCAGGGGTTAATCCCGACCGGCCCTCGGACCGGGTGACCGGGTCTTCTGAAGGGGCAGTGCCGCTTCAAAGCCCCGGTCTTTTGCGTATTCAGGTAATGAGTATGTCCCAGGCGCCAAATCTGGAGGAGCTTCAACGGCAGGCCCTGGCCGAACTGGCGCAGGCCGGTGATGCCGCCGCGCTGGAGACGTGGCGTGTCCGCTATCTGGGTAAAAAGAGCGTGCTCATCCAGACTCTGCGGGCCCTCGGCGGACTGCCGCCCGATGAACGCCGTGCTGCCGGGGCCAGAGCTAACCAGCTCAAAGTAGCTCTGGAAAGCGGCTTTGCCGAGAGGAAGCGGGTGGTGGAGACGTTGGCTCTGGCCGCCGGGAAAGAGGCGCTTGATATCAGTCTTCCCGGTGGGCCGGTCCTGCTGGGCCGTCTCCATCCGATTACAGCGGTAGTGCGCGAAATCTGCGGTATTTTTATGCGCATGGGTTTCGAGATCGTCGAGGGCCCGGATGTGGAGACAGACTACTACAATTTCGAAGCTCTTAACATTCCGGCTGACCACCCCGCCCGGGACTCATTTTCCACTTTCTGGGTAGAGCGCCAGGCGGGTTCTGCAGGGCCGCCTCTGCTTCTCAGGACGCATACTTCACCCGTCCAGATACGGGTGATGGAGAAGCGTCAGCCGCCCGTCAGAGTCATTGCGCCGGGGCGTGTTTACCGCTATGAAGCGACCGATGCTACCCACGAGTCCATGTTCTACCAGATAGAGGGCCTGGCCGTTGACCGCGGCATCACTATGGCGGACCTCAAGGGTACGCTTGCTCAGTTCGCGCGGCTTTTCTTCGGCCCGGAGCGGAAAACGCGCTTTCGCTGTGACTACTTCCCGTTCGTTGAGCCGGGCATGGAATGCGCCATTGACTGTTTCGCCTGCGGCGGTAAAGGATGCCGGATGTGCGGCAACAGTGGCTGGCTCGAAATCCTGGGGGCGGGCATGGTGCACCCCGAGGTGCTGCGGCGCGTTGGCATCGACCCGGACGTTTATACTGGCTTCGCTTTCGGCATGGGTGTAGAGCGCATGCCCATTCTTAAATACGGCATCGATGATATTCGGCTTTTCTACAGCAATGACCTGAGGTTCTTAAGGCAGTTCTAGGCAGGACGATGAAAGTCAGTCTCAAATGGCTTCACGACTATGTTGACCCCGGCCTGCCGCCGGAGGAGACAGCCGCCCGGCTCACCATGGCCGGGCTTGAGGTTAAGGCTATCCACCGGACCGGCGGGTCGTGGCAAAACGTGGTCGTGGCCGAGGTAATCTCGGTAAGTCCGCATCCCAATGCCGACCGCCTCCGGCTGGCGACGGTCAATCTCGGTAATCGGACGCAGACCGTGGTCTGCGGTGCGCCCAATGTCGCCGCAGGCCAAAAAGTACCCTTCGCCTCGGTTGGAGCCTGGCTCAGGGACGGCCATACCGGACAGCCGGCACAGCTTAAACCGGCGAAAATCCGCGGTGTTCTTTCCGAAGGCATGATTTGCGCCGAGAAAGAGCTCGGTATCTCCGAAGAGTACAGCGGCATCATGGTACTGCCGCCGGATGCTCCGGTCGGCATGCCGCTGGCCGATTATCTTGGCGATGTCGTTCTTGAGGTTGAGATTACACCCAACCGGCCTGACTGCATGTCGGTCAAGGGCATTGCCCACGAGGTCGCGGCGCTGACGGGACGGACGATAAAATCTCCCGACCTCGGCTACATCGAAGGCGGCCAGCCGATTGCCTCGTTAGCCTCGGTGGAGATAGCCGACCCCGACCTATGTCCCCGCTACTGCGCCAGCGTCATCACCGGTGTCAAGGTTGCCCCGTCGCCGCCGTGGCTCCAGCAGCGGCTGACGGCCTGCGGAATGCGGCCGATTAACAATATTGTGGATGCCACCAACTATGTCATGCTCGAATACGGTCAGCCCCTGCATGCCTTTGATTACGACAGGTTGGCTGACCACAAGATAATCGTACGAAGGGCGCGTGAGGGCGAGGTTATTATTTCCCTTGATGGTTCGGAGCGCAAGCTGGATCCCGGGATGCTGGTCATTGCCGATCCCCGACATGCCGTAGCTGTGGCCGGCGTCATGGGCGGCCTTGATAGCGAGATATCCGAGGTCACCACCAGCGTCCTTGTGGAGTCGGCCAGTTTCAACCCGGCCAGCATCCGACGCACCAGTGCCGGACTCAAGCTCCGCACCGAGGCCTCGATGCGTTTCGAGCGCGCCTTGAGCCGCGAGCTTACCATGCCGGCGCTCCGGCGGGTGACCCGATTGATTCTGCAGATAGCGGGCGGGACGGCCGCCAGCGGTGTTATTGATGTTTATCCGGGAAAGCTGGAGGAAAAGTGGCTGCGGCTGAGTGCGGCCCGGGTGCGCGGTCTTCTCGGAATGGAACTGGATATTGAGTCTATTGAGCGGACGCTGGGTCTGCTCGGCTTCACCTGCCGCGGGGCCGGTCCCTCTGACGAGATTGAGGTAATGGCTCCGTACTGGCGGAGCGATGTCCAGGGAACGGCCGACCTGGTGGAAGAAATCGCCCGCATCATCGGCTATGACAGGATACCCCTGACGCAGTTGAGCGCCCCCATTCCAGCCCACGAGCCGGCCCCTCGGCTGGACTTACGCGAGGCTTTGCGGGATGCCATGGTCGGCTGTGGCTTTCAGGAGGTGCTTACTTACTCGCTGACCAGCGGAGCGTCAATCTCCAAACTGTATCCGTCCGGCCAGTCTTGCGGCCCTGAGCCGATGAAAGTGGCCAACCCGCTCAGTCAGGAGCAGAGCGTCCTCAGAACGACCCTTCGCGCTAACCTGCTGGCCTGCTTTGCGCGCAATGAAAAGTATGAAGATGGCGGTATCAGGTTGTTTGAAATCGGCAAGGTCTTCCGACCGCGGGACAAGGGCCAGCCCAACGAAGTCGAAATGCTGTGTGCGGTGCTCGGCGGGCCGAAACTACCGGTGTCGTGGCGAGGACAGGCTGGGGTCATCGATTTTTACGATGCCAAGGGTGTGGTTGAGGCGGTCTTTGACCGCCTTGGCATTGTTGTTGCGTTTGCCCCGTCGACGGCTGATGAGACTTTCCGCACCGGGCGGGCGGCGGTGATAAACGCTGGCGGTGCCACTGCTGGAGCGCTTGGCGAAGTGCATCCCAAAGTGGCCGAAGGCTTTGAACTGGGCAGGACGGTTTACCTGCTTGAGCTGGACCTTGAGGTACTCCTGCCGCTGGCCCCGGCTACCCGCCGTTATCAGCCCCTACCCAAGTACCCCGGCGTCATCCGCGACATCGCCATCATTCTGGAAAGGTCGGTGGAGTGGAGTCGGGTGGAACGTCTTGTGCGCAGTTTTCCGCTGGTGGTTTCGTGCCAGCCCTTCGACCTTTATGAGGGCAAACAGGTGCCCGAAGGCAAAAAGTCGCTCGCCTTCCGCGTTGTCTACCTTTCCCCCGACCGCACCCTGACCGACGAGGAAGCCGGTAAGGTTCATCAGCAGATAATTGAAAGGCTGGGGCAGGAGCTCGGTGCGGTTTTGCGCCGGTAAGGTACTTGGCGCCTCGGCCGGACCGTTGGCCTGCTAAACGCGTGGCCTCCTGATGACATACAGCCGAATCCGGTGGAGCGATAATTACGGCGACTTGTTGACCGCGAATGTCTTTGCCACTTCTTCGACCACCCCATCCAGCGGCACCATTTGTGCCTGTTTCTGAGACCGCCGTTTCATCTCCACGCTCTGCTTTTCCAGCGTGCGCGGGCTGATGGTCAGCCTCAACGGCAGGCCGATGAGGTCAGCATCGTTGAACTTCGCACCCGGGGCGGCATCCCGTTCGTCGTAGAGCACCTCGACACCTCTTTCCGTCAACGCCCGGTAGAGTCTTTCCGCGGCTTCAGACACCCCCTGCCTGTCCAGGTACAACCCGCAGAGGTGCACGTGGTAGGGTGCAATAGAGTCCGGCCAGATGATGCCTTTTTCGTCGTGCCGCTGCTCGACCACAGCGGCCAGCAGACGCCCGATACCGATGCCGTAGCAGCCCATTACCATGGGACGGGAGACCCCATCTCTGTCGAGGAATCTGGCGCCGAGTTTTTCGCTGAGAAATGTCCCCAGCTTGAAAACGTGGCCAGCTTCAATACCCCTCAGCGACTTCAGCGGTGCGCCGCACCTTATGCAGGCGTCGCCAGCCCGGGCCGAAGCAATATCCGCAACAAGGTCGGCCTTGAAGTCACGCGGGTAGTTGACGTTCTTGAAGTGAGTATCGGGCCTGTTGCCGCCGGAAATGAAGTTGGTGCCGAGGGTGATTGAATCGTCGGCAACTACTTTAACGCCTTTGAGGCCGACCGGGGAGGCAAAGCCGGCGACGATGCCTGATGCGGTGACCTCGCCTTCAGTAGCCAGCCGTAAGTCCGCTGCCTTAAGCAGGTTTTTAAGCTTGACTTCGTTCACCGGCAGGTCGCCCCGGATGATGACAAAGACGAACTCGCCGTCAGCCATGTAGAAAACGGCCTTTAGCGTCTGGCTGGCCGGTATCTTGAGGAAGGCCGCCACCTCTTCAATGCTTTTCATGCCGGGGGTAGCGACTTCCTCAACGGGTGCTGGCGGGTCTGTCTTTGCCACGGTCTTAACAGCTCTGGCCTTTTCCACGTTGGCGGCGGAGCCGCACTTATCACAGTAGATGATTTCGTCTTCGCCGGTCTCGGCGATAACCATGAACTCGTGGGATGTTTTGCCGCCGATAGCTCCGCTGTCGGCCTCAACCATCATGGCATCGATGCCGCAGCGCCGGTAGATATTTTGATAGGCCTTCACCATCCTGTCGTAGCTGGCATCCAGCCCGGCCTCGTCGGTATCGAAGCTGTAGAGGTCTTTCATGATGAATTCGCGGACGCGCAGGAGGCCGCCCCGCGGCCGCGGCTCATCCCGGAATTTCACCTGTATCTGATAGGGAAGTACCGGCAGGTCGCGATAGCTCTGGACGCACCGGCGCACCGTATCGGTGATGACCTCTTCGTGGGTCGGACCGAGTACGAGGTCGTGCTCCCTGCGGTCTTTGAGGGTGAATAGTATCTTGCCGAAAGCATCAAACCGGCCGGAGGTCTGCCATAGTTCCAGCGGCTGGAGCGCCGGAAGCTGGAGTTCCTGCCCGCCGGCGCGGTCCATCTCCTCGCGGACAATCTTAATTATCTTGGTGATTGTCCGCCAGCCCAAAGGCAGATAGGAGTAGACCCCGGTGGCAAGCTGCTGGATATAGCCGGCGCGGAGTAAAAGCTGGTGGCTAACGCTGTCAGCTTCGGCCGGCACTTCTCTTAATGTCCTACCGAGGAGCCTGGAGAAATACATGGGAGACCTTCCATTACTGTTTTCAGTCAGCGGAGTATATCACAGGAAGATGCTCCGAAAAACGGGTAGGATTGGGAGTCTGTCCCGGCGGGCGAAGTCTTTCCGCTACGGGTCAAAGAAAGCGCATGGACCGGAGCAGAACAGGTTTACCGGTTGTCGAGGACTTTGTTCTCTTTTTCCTTACCGCTCGTTTGAGCTAGCTTCTTCATCTATGGCGTGGAGGAGAGCGGGAAGAGCCTGCTTTTCGTCCACGGTAGTGATGACTTTTCCTCTACGGAAGATGGCGCACCGGCCCCTGCCGCAGGCGATGCCGACATCAGCGTCCCGTGCCTCGCCGGGACCGTTGACGACACAGCCCATGACAGCTACTTTAATCGGTCTGCTTGTTCGCCTTAATGACCTGTACACGGCCCGGGTCAATGCGGTGACATCGGCCTCGGTACGCCCGCAGGTGGGACAGCTGACCAGTGTCGGGCCATGTTCACGAAGCCTCAGGCTCTTGAGGATTTCGAAGCCGACTTCCACTTCCTCTGGCGGTGGGCCGGTGAGCGAGACGCGGATGGTATCGCCTATTCCCTGATAGAGCAGTATTGCCAGGCCGACGGCGCTCCGCACCGCACCGGCCCGCGGCAGGCCGCTTTCAGTGATGCCAAGATGGAGCGGATAGGCGACTGCTTTTGCCATCATCTGATAGGCCTTAACCGTGGTCTCGACATCGAAGGCCTTGAGCGAGACCTTGATGAGGTCGAAGTCCAGGTCTTCCAGGAGCCGGACCTGCTCCATGGCCAGGTCAACCATACGCCGGACCATGCCGAGCCGCGGCTTGTAGTTTACCGGCACACTGCCGGCATTGACGCCGATGCGTATGGGTACCTGCCGCTCCTTTGCCGCCTTGACGACGGCTTCGATGTGTTCGCGCTGGCGGATGTTCCCGGGGTTGAGGCGCAGGCCGTGTACTCCGCTATTGAGTGCCTTCAGTGCCAGACGGTAGTCGAAGTGGATATCGGCGATAACCGGAATCCGGGCCGATTTGATAATACGAACCAGCGCATCGGCCGCCTCGGCGTCGGGTACAGCCACCCGTACAATTTCACAGCCGGCGGCCTCGAGCTCGCGTATTTGCCGGGTGGTGGCCTTAGCATCCCGGGTGTCGGTCTTGGTCATGGACTGGACGCTGATGGGAGCACCGCCGCCTACGGGCACCCTGCCCACCATGATTTGTTTCGAGACACGTCGTTTTATCACGGCAGGAGGCTCCCGCCCTGGACGAGGCGCATGATGTCGAAATAGCTGACTATGGCGATGAGCATGATGAGTATTACGAAGCCGATGAAGTGGATGAGTCCTTCCCTTTGCGGTGAGACGCGCTTGCCGCGCCTCAGCCATTCCAGAATCACAAAGATGATACGCCCACCGTCCAGTCCGGGTATGGGGAAGAGGTTGAGGATGCCCAGATTGATGCTGATGAGCGCGGTGAACTCGAGCAGCGGACTGAAGCCGGCCTGAGCGACCTCGCCCGTCATCTGGACGATGCCGATGGGGCCGGCCAACTGCGGCGCGCTGCCGCCGGTAGTCCACAGGACGACTTCGTTGCGGAAGAGCACCAGTGTTTCCCAGGTGCGCCTCGCACCGTTCGGGATGGCTTCCCAGAACGGCTGTGACTCGGTGACGAGCTGGCTGTTTTGCGGCCTGACCACAATGCCGATAGCACCTTGCCCGGCCGGCGGGTTCCAACGCGGTGTTACCGCAATTTGCTTGTCATTACCCTCGGCGGTCCTCAGCGTCATGCTCACCGGGTGGCCGAGGTTAAGACGTATCAGGTAACTGACATCGAGCCGATTGGTGACAGGACGCCCGTCAATCTCGACAAGTTTGTCGCCAGGAGTGATGCCCGCCAGTTGCGCCGGGGAAGCAGGGGCCACGTCTCCGATGAAGACGTCTTCCCGGATGGTATCATGGGGAATCATCAGGCTGGCAGAGAACAGCACGATGGGTATCAGCAGGTTCATCAGTGACCCGGCGCTGAGCACCAGTAAGCGGATGCCGCGGCTCTTGGCGGCCAGGCTCCGCGGGTCGCCGGGGTCTTCTTCGCCAAGCAGTCTGACGAAAGCGCCGAAGGGCAACCAGTTCAGCGAATAGACAGTTTCACCGCGCTTGAAGCCGTATATCCTCGGGGGAAAGCCGAGGCCGAACTCCTCCACCTTGACGCCACATGCTTTGGCGGTGATGAAGTGCCCTAGCTCGTGGGCAATAATCAGCACCACCAAGATTAGAACAAAGGAGATGATGGTCAATATCAACGTCACCGGCAGACCCTCATCGCGGCCTGTGCGGCAACCTGCCGTGCCCATTCGTCGGTAGCGAAGATTTCGTCCAGGTCCGGGTGGGCCACACCCTCATGCTGGGCCAGCACGTCATACACCACGGCTGGAATATCGGTGAAACCGATACGTCCTTTGAGGAACCAGTCGACCGCCACTTCATCGGCGGCGCAAAGCACCGCAGGATGGGTGCCGCCCGCCCTGGCGGCGCTCAGCGCCAGCCTGAGGCACGGGAAGCGGTCAAAATCGGGGGATTCAAATGTAAGCGAGCCGGTCCTGGTCAGGTCGAGCTCCGGTATGGCTGCGTTTGGAAGGCGCCTGGGGTAGGTCAAGGCGTACTGTATCGGCAGGCGCATATCCGGCATGGCCATCTGCGCCTTGACCGAGCCGTCGGCGAACTCGACCAGAGCGTGGATGATGCTCTGCGGATGTACCGTCACTCCGATGTTCTCCACCGGTATCCCGAACAGCCAGTGCGCCTCGATGACCTCGAGCCCCTTGTTCATCAGCGTCGCTGAGTCGATGGTGACCTTCTTTCCCATCTTCCAGGTGGGATGTTTGAGCGCCTGCTGAGGCGTGACTGTTGCCAGGCGCGAGGCCGGGTAGCGGTAAAAAGGCCCTCCCGATGCTGTCAGAAAGAGCCGCTTCACCCGGTTCTTTTCGCCGTTGAGGCACTGCCACACGGCGGAATGCTCACTATCAACCGGCCGTACCGGGGCACGGTGCTTCCTGGCCTCGGCCATAACTAACTCTCCGGCCATGACCAGCGCTTCCTTATTGGCCAGGGCCACTGTTTTTCCGGCCCGGAGTGCCGCCAGTGTCGGGGCCAGCCCGGCCCTGCCGGCGGTGGCGACCACAACCAGTTCGGCGCGGTGGTCGGCAGCCATTTCTTCCAGAGAGACCGTCCGCGTGCCCCGCGGTGGTTCGAACCTGGTGAGAGAACTGACCAGCTCCGGCCGGAACTCGGCTACCTGCTTGGCCAGCAGCCTCCGGTTCCTACCTCCGGCCAGGCCGATCACCCTGAAGCTGTCCGGGAAGGTCCGAACAACGTCAAGTGTCTGCCTGCCGATAGAGCCGGTCGAACCAAGTATCACCAGGTTTTTCATGGCAATCTTACCAGAACCGTCCCCATGGAAATGGTCTCTATGATACACCATCCGGTGAGTCGCCCGATAACCGGATGCGGCGGCATTGTTTACCATGAGGAACTGTCCTTATTCGTAGAATGTGGCTAAATCCAGCCGAATTGTGACTGAAATGGCGCGGATTGTAAGGTTGTTGCGACCTTACCCGGGTAGACTTGATTCAGGTGGTCAGGTATGGAGAGGAAATTGAGGAAACGCCAGACGCGCGGGGTGCCCTCCAATTTACTGACGGTCCTCATCGTCGAGGGTAATGCTTCCGAACGGCGAGTGCTGTCACAGGTGGTCCGAATGCAGGGCTGGCATGTGGTTGAAGCATCGAACGGCAAAACGGCCATTGCTATGGTGGAGAACCGGCTTCCCAATCTCGTTCTCCTTGAAGCGGCGCTGCCGGACATGGATGGCTTTGAAGTCTGCCGCTGCATCCGCAAGTTCTCCAGTGTTCCCGTTGTCATGGTGACAGCCAGTCATACTGAGACCGAAAAAGTTGCCGGCTTGGATTCCGGCGTTGATGATTATGTGGTTAAACCGTATTCGCCTAAAGAGCTTACGGCCAGGATGCTGGCGGTGCTGAGGCGTTCCGGCGTTATATGATTGCTGGAGGTGGTGGTGGGATTCGGCGGCTTGCCGGAGTAAGATGTCAGTGTCCGTACCACCGCGCTTCGATTTCGTCCATCTTCTCATCGCTGATGCCGAAGAAGTGGGCGATTTCGTGCATCACGGTGAGGCGGATTTCCTCGGCGATTTCTTCATCTGAAGTACACTCGGCCTCAATCGGCTTCTGGAAGATGGTTATCTTGTCTGGCAGCACCAGGTTGTAATCATGGGTGCGCTCAGTTAACGGGATGCCTTCGTAAAGACCGAAAAGCGTTTCTCCACGCTCCATGCCGGCGTAATCGAGCTGTTCCGGCGACGGTTCATCCTCAACGCATATCTCAACGTTTTCCAGCCTTGAGGCGAACTCCGGGGGGAGATTGGCCAGCGCCTTCTCTACGAGACGCTCGAACTTTCTGCGGTTCATCGTGCTGTCTCTGGGCGGCTACTTCGAAGCACCACCGGTGCGCCGGAGTATCGCCCTGACCCGCGCCGCCAGTTCTCTAGCTCCAATCGGCTTGGTCAGGTAACCATCGGCACCGCTGGCGAAGGCCTTCGACTTTTCCTCAACGGACTGCCGGCCGGATATCATGATAACCGGGACTTTCGACAATTCCCGGATGCGGCGGCAGGTCTCGTGACCGTCAATGCCCGGCATGGCGATATCGAGCAGGACAAGGTCGGGGGCCTCCTGCCGGAGGCGTTCGATCGCTGCCTCGCCGCTCTCGGCGGTGATAACCCGGTAGCCTTCAAGTTCCAGTGACCGCTTCGTAATATTGAGCATGTGCGGGTCGTCGTCAACCGCCAGTATGACAGGTTTCTGATTCGGCATCGTTTGACTTCGGGCCTTTCAGGGATCGCTATTGGGAGGGAGTTTACAATCAGTCAGAATGTTAGGGTTATTACAGCCCGCTGTCAATCGACCCTGGCTTCTAAGCAATTTACTCTACCGGCGTAACTTTAGCTGCTATCCGTTGATGCCGGCGTGGTATTCCTGCAGTGACTTGACGTCCGGCTGGTTCTGGCGACGCGCGGCGATGCCTTTGGCCGCGGCCGCGGCTGCAGCCAGCGTCGTCATATAGGGTATTTTGTACTTGATGGCATTTTTGCGGATATAGGAGTCGTCATACTGACTCAATTTGCCGGCCGGAGTATTGATGACCAGGTCAATTCCCCGGTTGACTATGGCATCAACGATGTTGGGGCGCCCCTCGTGGACTTTAAAGATTGGCTCTGCGGGCACGCCGTTGCTGGCCAGGAACCTTTGAGTGCCCGCCGTAGCCTTTATCTTGAAGCCGAGCGCGGCGAACTGCCTTGCCACCGCAAGTGCCGCCGGCCGGTCACGTTCTGAGACCGTAATCAGCACTGTGCCTTGGGCTGGCAGGAATTGCTGGGCGGCCTCCTGGGCCTTGAAATAAGCCAGTGGAAATGATTCGGCGATGCCCAGTACCTCACCGGTGGACCTCATCTCGGGCCCGAGTACCGGGTCCACCTCGGGGAACATATTGAAGGGGAAGACAGCCTCTTTAACGCCGTAGTGCGGTATCTCGCGCCGCCTGAGACCGAGTTCGCCGAGCTTCTTGCCCATCATAAGCTGTGTTGCCAGGCGGGCCATGGAGACATTGCATACCTTGGAGACCAGGGGCACCGTCCGTGACGCTCTCGGGTTAGCTTCAAAGACGTAGACTACGTCCTTGCAAATGGCCATCTGGACGTTGATGAGGCCGCATACTTTCAGTTCCCGGGCAATTTTCCTGGTGTAGTTCTCGATTGTGTTCAGATGTTTTTCCGGTATCGTCACCGGCGGAATGACGCAGGCGGCATCACCTGAATGGACGCCAGCCTGCTCGATGTGCTCCATGATAGCGGGCACGAAAGCTTCACCGCCCTCGGCCAGAGCATCGGCCTCGGTTTCGGTAGCATTTTCAAGATACTTGTCAACAAGTATCGGGCGTTCCGGGGTCACACCGACGGCCGCAGTTACGTACTCCCGCAGCATCTCCTCGTCATAGACAATCTCCATGCCACGTCCTCCCAGGACGTAGGAAGGACGGACCATCAGCGGATAACCAATACGCTTGGCGACATCGAGAGCTTCTTCGAGATTAGCCGCCATTCCTGATTCGGGCATAGGTATGCCGATTCTGTCCATCATTTCTCGGAAACGCCCGCGGTCGTTGGCCAGGTCAATATCGTCATGGGTGGTCCCCAGAATGCGTACGCCAGCTTTGGCCAGTTCGCCGGAGATATTTAACGGTGTCTGGCCTCCAAACTGGATGATGACGCCTTCCGGCTTCTCCTTTTCGTAGATGCTCAGGATGTCCTCGACCGTCAGGGGTTCAAAATACAGCTTATCGGAAGTGTCGTAGTCGGTGGAAACCGTTTCGGGATTGCAGTTGACCATGATTGTCTCGTAGCCCATTTCACGCAGGGCCCAGGCTGAGTGGACGCAGCAGTAGTCAAATTCAATGCCCTGCCCAATGCGGTTGGGGCCGCCGCCCAGAACCATTACCTTCTTGCGCTGGCTCGACGGCACCCTGTCCGGTCCGTTATAAGTCGAATAATAGTATGCGGCATTCTCGACACCGCTGACCGGTACGCTGTCCCAGGCTTCGACCACTCCCAGCGACTTGCGCCTTTCACGGATGTCTCTTTCCGGTATCCCGAGTATCTGACCGAGGTAACGGTCGGCAAAGCCGTCCTTTTTAGCCTTAATGAGCAGGTCATCGGGTGGCAGGCGGCCTTTGAACTTAAGCAGTTCTTCCTCCAGTTCAACCAGCTCCTTCATCTGCTGAATGAACCAGGGCTTGATATAGGTCTTTTCGTGCAACTGCTGGACACTGGCGCCCTTGCGCAGGGCCTCGTACATGATGAATTGGCGCTCGCTGGTGGGCCGGTTCAACAGGCTCATAAGTTCGTCCAGCGGCCTCCTGTTGTAGTCTTTAGCAAAACCGAGCCCGTAGCGGCCGATTTCGAGGGAGCGGATGGCCTTCTGGAAGGCCTCTTTGTAGGTCTTGCCAATACTCATCACCTCACCCACGGCACGCATCTGGGTGCCGAGTCGGTCCTCGGCATTGCGGAACTTCTCAAACGCCCAGCGGGAGAATTTGACGACCACGTAGTCGCCGGTTGGCTCATACTTATCGAGCGTGCCTGCCCGCCAGTAGGGGAGCTCGTCGAGCGTCAGTCCGCACGCCAGCAATGCCGAAATGCGGGCAATAGGGAAGCCGGTCGCTTTGGAGGCCAGAGCCGAAGAGCGTGAAGTGCGCGGGTTGATTTCAATAACCACGACACGGCCCGTCTTCGGGTTGTGGGCAAACTGGATGTTACAACCACCGATGATTTTGACCGCTTCCATGATGCGGTATGAGGCGTCCTGGAGTTTCTTCTGGAGGTCCGGGGCGATGGTAAGCATCGGGGCTACACAGTAGGAATCGCCGGTGTGCACACCCATAGCATCGACATTTTCGATGAAGCACACGGTAATCATCTGGTTCTTGGAATCGCGCAGGACCTCAAGCTCAAGCTCTTCCCATCCTTCGACCGACTCCTCTATGAGCACCTGTCCGATACGGCTGGCGGCCAGGCCGCGGCTGACAACGGTACGGAACTCCTCCATGTTGTATACAAGTCCGCCGCCGGTACCTCCGAGTGTGTATGCAGGGCGGATAACTGCCGGCAGACCGATATCGGCGACTATTTTTTCCGCCTCGTCCTGATTGTAGGCTATCTGGCTCCGTGGAAGGTCGAGCCCGAGAGATTTCATGGTATCTTTGAAAGCCAGCCGGTCCTCGCCGCGCTTAATAGCATCGATGTCAACGCCTATAATTCGTACGTTATACCTGTCGAGCACGCCTGCCTGTTTCAGGTCCGAACTCAGGTTAAGTCCGGTCTGCCCACCGAGGTTCGGCAGGAGTGAGTCCGGGCGCTCCTTCTCTATAATTCTGGTCAGCGATTCGACGGTCAGCGGCTCGATGTAGGTGGCATCGGCCATACCCGGGTCGGTCATGATGGTCGCCGGATTGGAGTTTACCAGCACAACCTTATAGCCCAGCGAGCGCAGTGCCTTGCAGGCCTGGGTGCCGGAGTAATCGAACTCGCAGGCTTGCCCGATAACGATGGGCCCGGAGCCGATGATCAGCACTTTTTTAATATCATTGCGTCTTGGCATGTTAAGACCCCTTTATAGCAGCTCTTGGAGCCATACGAATGCCGGTATGGGGCAATTGTGCTGGTGAAAGCCATATCTGTGCTAAGTCAGTATTGTTATGGATATGAGGGTTAGGCAATCAGCATCATTTCGTTGGGAATACTTTGTCGAATGTTACCGTTTGTATGACGAATGGTCAATAGGATTCCGAAAAGAACGATGAAAAACAATCATAATACGGAAACAGGCAACTGTTTTCCTTCATGACGGGATACCTACGGGTCGTGCCCTGCAAGGCCGTGTGTTATCATTCTGTTTCCGATGGGTATGACGCAGGTGGCCATTGTCAGAGTCGATGGGGACTGCAGTTCCGGTATTGAGCGGGCGATGGGAATGGTTGGGCTGGAGCCGGTAAAATGCGGTGACACCGTTCTCATTAAGCCGAACTTAGTAGAACCGGCGGCTCCGGACAGCGGTCAGGTAACCAGCCTCCACGTCATTGAGGGAGCCGTCCGCTACTGCCGTGACCACGGTGCGCGCCGTATCATCATCGGTGAAGGGCCCGGCTACTACCAGCCGCAGACGTGTCTCCGGGAGTGCTTCACCATGACCGGCGTTGATGAGCTTGCCAGGCGCCTCGGCGTTGAATGGGTGCTCTTTGATGAGCATCCGTTCCGGCATGTCAGGGGCGTCCCCGGTGTCACTCCGGACGACTTCCGGGTGACGCGGTTTGTCTTTGAATGCGATTGCCTCATTAATCTGCCGGTGCTTAAGACCCACTATCTGACCGGCGTCAGCCTGTCGATGAAGAACCTTAAAGGCTGTCTCAAGCGGGAGGATAAACCGCAGTTCCACTGGCATGACCTCAGTCGGGCCGTGGTCGAGCTTTGCCGTATTATCCGGCCGCAGGTGAATGTGATTGACGCTACCGCGAAGCGTGTTGTGCGCCAATTGGGCTCTGGCTATAACATTGAAGACAGGACGGCTGGCGGCGGGCTTCTCATCGCGGGTTCCGATATTGTAGCGGTGGATGCTGTCGGCTCAGCGCTGATGGGGCTGGACCCTGACGGGGTGCGCATGATTAGGGAGGGCGCCCGTGTCGGGCTTGGCGAAGCCAGTCTGGCCAGGATTGAGGTTGTCGGAGAACAACTAAAGCGGCTGAAGTTCCGCGTCCCTCTCCCTCAGGATGACTTGCAGAGATTTTTCCCGGGGCTTCGTCTTCTCGGAGCGGACAACGCCTGCAGCGGCTGTCTTTTGCCGCTGATATACGAACTGCTGGCGCTGGGGGAGCGGGGTGCCAGGCTTGAGGGGTCTCTGGTGATTATTCTCGGGAAGAACACGGGACTCGAGTCCCGGCAGACCGACGTTGTGGTTGGAGATTGCGCTATCAGCAGCCAGGCCATCGGGACATTTCGGGTTGCCGGTTGTCCTCCGTCGCGCGTTGAACTCAGGAGGGAGCTTCTGAGGTATCTCAGGCAATCTTAACGCGGCACGGTCAAAGCCTTGAGCGTTTTGCCGTCGGCGTCTCTGAAAATGACCTCGGCGCTGGGGCCAAGAGTGACATCGACGTAACCGTACTGCCCCTGCGCGTACCAGATGCTGGCCGGGGAGATATAGGTGCGGGGTGGGTCGGGTATGCCGCCGAAGGCCCCGCAGATGACAAAGGTGACACCGTTCCTCTGGAGAAGTTCGAGCTGATGGGCATGACCGGAGAAGACCAGGTCGACATCATACTTTTCGAAGAGAGGTACGATTTCCCGGATTGCGGTTTTATCATCGTACCGTGGATACCAGCCGTAAACGCCACCGGAAGCATAATAGTAGGCGTGACTGATGACCACGGTCCAATCATCTGGAGGTATCGTCGCAAGTTCTCTTTCAAGCCATGCTTTTCGGTCCGGGGGAACGCCGTCACCATTCCATTCCCGGTCGAGCATAAAGAAGTGGGCGCCGCCAACGTCCACCCGCCGCCACAGCGGGCCGGTCCGGTTATCGGTGCTCAGGTAGTCCTGGAAACGTCGAAGCCCGCCCATGATAGCATCGTGGTTTCCTGCGGCGAACAGCGATGGGATGGATGACGTGCATGAGGTGACTGTCGAGAGGGCCTCCTGCCAGTGGAAGTCGTTGTAGCCGTGTTCAACGAGGTCGCCGGTGAAAAGGAAGAGCGAGAACTTACCTTGAGGCGCAGCTATTTGCCTCAACATTTTGGCGGTAAGGTCCGGCCTGTTATTGCCGGCGCCGAAATGGGCATCGGAGGCAACGGCGAAGCGCAGCGGCTGTCCCTTCGGAGGAGTGCGAAAACGCCGTATTTCACCATGATTTATCTGGTAGCTCACCTCTGCGTCGTATGGCAGATCGTTCAGGATGAAGCGGTGGGAACTGACCGGGATGCTTTCGGAAATAACTCTGCTGGATGTGCCGGTGTCCCACCTTAGGGTATTGATAGATGGTTGTTGCGTCCAGAAGGTTACCGCAATATCGGGTACACCGTTGTTGCCTGTCCGGTCGAGTACCAGCAACTGGACCGGTTTGTCGCCGGTCTCAGTGAGGCTGTAGCCGCCAAAATAGGAGAACCCGGTTATCGGCAACAGGACACCGAAGACGGCCAGCACCGCCGCGGTCAGGCTCAAAGGGGGGTGGGTGGATGATTTCCTGCCTGGTCGGGCGTTGATGCCTGTCAGGACGGCCGGCACGAGGCTGAACAGCACCAGAAAGGCAAGCGCTGGCTGTAACGGTACGGTGACACGGTAAAAGCCGATGGTATTGTGAAAGCTGAGCGACCATGCCAGCATCGCCGTGGTAAGTATTGGGGCGGCAATGACTAGAGCAAGCCGGATAGGGTGCTGGTTTATGTGTGAATGGCGTGTGACGGTCATACGGGCATTGCATCGCAGACTATTTCGATGGTTCTGTGGTCAGGTTGTCGGCGGTGCGCCTGGCGGTTGGTGCTCCATCCGCGTGGTGCCGGCAGGCTGGTATTTTCGCGTGAACACTCCGAACAGTCCGATCCCCAGTGCTACCATGAAGGCGGCGAAATAGAAGACCGGCTCGGTACCGCCGGCAATCTGCTGCACGATGCCTCCGAGGAATGGACCGCCGGCCTGTCCGATGCTGATGGCTACTGAAGTCAGTGCCATGACTGAAGCCATGCCGTGGCGGCGGCCTTCGCCAACTGAGAGCGCCGATGACGCTGGCGTCATTACCGATGAAGTAAGGCCGGCGATGACGGCAATAACCATTAACTGCCAGAAGTTCCGGGCGAACGGAGCGGAGGCCATGAAGGCAACGATAATACAGCCGCCACCGATGACCAGAGTCCGCCGGCTGACCTTACTGCGGAAGCGGTCGGTCAACCTGCCGAAGGGGGCCTGCAACAGGGCGGACAGGGCTACCTGAGTGGTGAGGAGCGTGCCGGTCTCGCCGGTGCTGAGCCCCAGCGTAAGACCGCCATATATCGGGATGAACGAGAAGAAGGCGGTACGACCGAGATGCTCGATAGCGTTCAGGCTGAGAATACCGCGCATCATACCGCTTTGCCACATGCTCCGGAAGGACGGTCTTGGCCGCCCCCTGCCATGCATAAGACTTTCCGGCAGGAAGACAAAGACTGTGATAGCCCCTATCAGATTAAGCAAGCTCATGGCCCCGAAGGCGGCGACAAAGCCGGTGTCGAAAGTACCGAAAAGCGGCGGCATTTTTGAAAAGTACTGGTAGAGGAGACCGCCAATCAGCGGCCCGCCGCCGATGCCCCCGAAGAAGGCGGCGTTGTAGTAGCCCTGCCAGGTGCCCTCTTCGCCTCTGGGCGACATCTCCCCGACATAGGCTTTGGCTACTGGTATTACCAGGCCCCCGGCGGCCCCGTGGACCACCCGCACCAGCATCAATTGCCAGGCTTCCTGCACTACCATATAGAAAAGCGACATAAAGGCATAGAAAAGCAGGCCGCTCCCCAGGACAACTTTCCGGCCATGCTTATCTGAGAGACGGGCGATGAAGGGCATAAATACCGCCTTGGAGGCGGCATAGCCGGCCATGAGTGCGCCAATCCAGATGCCAGTGGCGCCGAGGTCGCGGGCATAGACCGGCATAAGCGGGGAGATGATGCCCATGCCCAGCATGGCGGCAAAAACCGAAAGGGCAATAACCGGAAAGACCCGCTTTATCGATGTTTGTCCATTATTCATGGATTTATTCAAGAAGGTTGTGCGAATTATAGTCCTTGCCAAACTGAAAGAGAAGTGCAGGTTGAGACTCTCTCCCATCAAGGGAAACGGGTACAGTAAGAATG
>DAOUCU010000102.1:0-4264 GCA_034431935.1 Dehalococcoidia bacterium
GATGAAGGAATATTTGCGTGATAGCCGGGATATTGAAGAGTTAGCTGACGAGCTGCGCTACCTTGCCGACCGCGGGCTGGGTGTGAGTGAGGCCTTACGAAAACGGGCTGAGGCCGTCGCCGGGATGCTGACGAAATCTTAAGACCCGGTTGCTGCTGCCCAGTTCGCACCCGTTGGAGCCGGCCGGTCACTTAGAATGACGGCATGGTCGTCGCATAAACGTGAAATCGATAAACGCCCGCAAATAAGTGCGGATCAACATATCAGTACCTGATAGACCTTAAAGAGGTGCCCGGTCGCTTCCATGGTTGGCCATCCGCGATTCCGTATGTGACAGCCCTCGGAGAGGCAGATTTAAGAAAACACTATGCCGCAGATCAGTGACGCGGGGATAACGTTGGGCACCGAGCAGGGCCAACGTAGCCATGGCCGGACCAATTGTGCAGTTTCTTCTGCAAGCGGGTGCCTTTATCCCACTGTAAGAAAAGCTAACCCAGTGTAGCTCCTGTGGTTAAGGCTCTCCATACCGCCGGTTTGATAGTGAGAATGCCGCCGTTACCGCGGGGGTCAGAAACGTTAACAATTCTGATTCGGTACTCGCCGGTCTCGTCAGCGATGAGACTAAAAGAACACTTCGTAGAGCTGGAGTCACCAATATATTTCCAGAGCGTGCCCCCGCTGGGTGAGTAAATGTGGAACTGCCACTCACCTGTAAAAGGAGTGCTCCATTCCATCGACCCGATGATGCGCTGACCGGTCTTCAATGACCCGCGTATTTCAACATATGGGATAGTGTTGTAAATTGCCTTCGCTATTTCGATATACCTGGTTTGGTTAACAGCTTCAAACGAGGCAACAACGGACATGTCCGAAAGTAAGATAATCTCTGCCGGGCCTGTTTTCATTGCCGCCTCCAGTCCACTCCACGACACGAATTGATACCCCTGATTCGGTGTCGCTACAAGTCGCACTGCCGTACCAACGGGATATGTGTAGATCAAAGCACCACGATTTGAAGGATCAGATACCGGAGTTTTGGCTGGTGCTGGAACCACTCCGACTACCCCCGCTGTAGGATCATCGACCTTTATGGTGAGGTTGCATTCGGTTATCCGCACGAAGTTAGCTACAACGGACTTGTGTGAATCAAGAAGCATATGGTATGTCGGTCTGGTGCCCGAAGCATCACCCGACCAGTACCCAAAAGCAAATCCCATTGCTGGTTTGGCAGTGAGAGTCAAGGATGTGTTCCGGTCGTACCGATAAGAAATACTACCCTGCCCGGAATCTGACTGCGATCCATGTCTCTCTGACACCACGGCAATGGTGCCGCCATCAGGTGGTTTCGCTGAGACAAGCAAGGTGCAGATCGCCGGCGCAAAGTTGGCGGTAATAGTCTTATCGGAGTTCATTAAGATCTTGCAACTGGGCGTCCCATCGTTGAGGTCGCCGGACCATCGTACGAATACATAGCCGGGAGAGGCTAGGGCGCTAACTATCACATCAGTTCCAGCATCAATACGGCCGCCAAGAGGGGTAACCGTTCCTCCGTCTGGCGGATTCACGGAGATTCTCAGGGTGTACTGGGTGGGCGTAGACGTAATTGACGCGGAAGGAATCTTTGCCGCGGGAGTTGACTCTGGCACTGCCACAGGCATAACTTGCGTCGGGGTAGGCTGGCTTGCTGTATCATCTGGAGGCTCAGGCAGGAAAACCACAGTAGCGATGATCCCAGCAATGACGACGGCCACCGATGATACTGCCCAGGCAAGAAGACGCTTTGACCTTGCCACCTGGAGGGGTTTTGCAACTTGAACCGGTTGTGGCTCGGCGGCGGTTTCACTCTGATCGGAGTCAGGAAACCACTTGCTCTCCAACTCAGAGACGTCATAGCCCTCCGCTTTCCACTCGCTCAGCTTCTGCCGAAACTTCATTTCTTGGTTAGAAGAGGCCATGGTAAAAACCTGCTACGTTAATTCTCAACTCCGAGTATCCAGTATCCTGCTGTCTCAGAACCTCATCCTGCCGGTGAGTAATAACCGACCATCGATTGTCTCCGGCACCGCAAGACGGTCGTCTTCGGAAGCCAACCAATCCCTCCGGGCTACCCTTTCACCCTCGGGGCTGATTTTACACCTCAGCCCTGACGAAAGCCAATCGTCATTCCCTATACCGCAGCAGAGCCTCTTCAGTCGGCTTGTCGTACTCTTCTGGCAGAGTGATTGCACCATCGGAACTATTCCTGTAATGCCGCCTCTCGCCTTCATCTTTCCCGTCCGGCCCCCCAAGGAAATTGTCCGGCTGTGCGTGTCCGGACCCTTCCCTTCGGCATATTCCAGATTATCATGGAATGAAGCGCCAGCATCAGCGGTATCACCTGTCAGTCAAAGTACCAGGATTGTTGCTCCACCTGCTCTACCATAGTCCTGAATCTGGCAGGACCGCTGGTATTCTGGCTGACATCGGCTGCCACAATCACCTGCTACCTGTCATCTACCGCTATCTGCCCATTGTGGCCGGGCTGGATCACTCCCCGGCCGTCCTTGGTCAGCCGACAGTCTAGTTGCTTTACATTCACCTTCTCCAGCTTCTCCCTCTTCACTACCTCTTATGTCTCTTGGAGATTCTTCAAGCGGTAGTCCTTACTTCCTCCAGAGTCACTAAGAGTGATCCGTGGGCCACCGGTCACCGGAGCAATTCGAAAGGGAGTATAAAGCCAGAAACCAGTCAGAAAATGTGGTTAGCCCCGGCTTGACTTAACCGTGAGAGGTGCATGACACAATTCCCCTGCCAGTGTCATTGCGGCGGTTTCCGCATAGCTGCAATCTCTTCTATAACTTCTTTTTCAACCCGGCGCTGGTTCGCCCTCAGCATGTTGGGAATGAAAAAGGCGTCCACGATCGCCCAGATAAAGAGCCCGCCCAGGGTAAGAAGCATGGCAATCCCCGTGCCAATGCGGCCCAGATAGAAACGGTGAGCACCAAAACAACCCAGGAAGACCCAGAGAATCCATGCTGCGGCAGGACTCTTTTTTCTATCATCAACTTCCTGGCGAAGAATGAGAAGTTCTCTCTCTGACAAATCATGTAGACTCAAGCGAGAAATCCGCTCTGCTGACATTGTTTCTCCTCCTTTCATATTGTTCAAGCTCACCAGCATATTAATTATAATGGTCTGGGTCGACTGTGGTGGACACTGGACTTACCATTTGCCTTACCTTGAGCGGTAGACTGTCGTTGTCAATTGGGTATCAGGCTAATTCTCACCATGTTCCTCCTTGTACTCTACCAGAAGGTGGCCTGCGCCTAACGGTACACCCTCAGTCTTGGCGGATAGGCATCGGACATGGACCATATGCGAGACCCTTCTCTGAGAACGTCGATGTGGTACCCGTCGGTGCTTGCCTCCCCTCTGGCAAATGATGCCACAAAAGGCAAATCCTTCGTGGACAAAGTCCCTTGATGATTGAACGTCAATTCACTCACCGTTTCGTCTGGCGCCCATGAAATGTCGAGCCTAACCCGTATTGTGTACAACCCTGGACTACCACCAGATATCGTCACCTTCGCAACAACACTGTCCTGTTTCTTCGCCGTATCAACTCTGACACCTCTAACATACCAGCCGCCGAAGGTCACCACTAGCTGCTGGGACACAAAGTTTGCAACGATACTCTTATCGGAATCCATGGTTATGCTAATCGCTGAGCTTGTACCCGTTGCATCTCCAGACCATGAGACAAACCGATAACCGGACGCAGGCAACGCCGTCAATGTAATTCTGGTACCCATATCGTAAGTGCCGCTACCGGGGCTAACGGTGCCCGAGCCGGAAGGACTGACTGATGTTATCAAGCTGACGCGAATTACGACAAAATTGGCAATCACCGTTTTACCCGAGTTCATGAGCAAGGTGACTGTTTGGCTTGTACCAGACGCATCACCGGACCAGTGACTGAAGCGGTAGCCTGGTGCCGGGATGGCAGTCAGCGTGAGTTGCTGTCCGTACTCATAGGTGCCTCCCGGTGGTGAAACCGTGCCTGCTCCGTACGGGCTGGCAGATACCGACAGGGTATATGTGACGCGTGCGAAGTTGGCCGTAATGTTCTTGTTTGAGTCCATCGTTACGCTGATGGACGACGCAGTTCCGGAAACATCCCCGGACCAGGATACAAACCGGTAGCCCGGTGCGGGAGTGGCCGCCAGAGTCAGACTTACGCCACTCTCATAAGTACCACTGCCCGGATATACGGTTCCGGCTCCCG
>DAOUCU010000103.1:0-5066 GCA_034431935.1 Dehalococcoidia bacterium
GGTGGCCGGCGCCTGCCGCCGGCTGGGGAATATCGCCTGCAGGGCACCGACCACTATAAGCCCGGCCCCGCCCCGTGCCCGGGCGGCGAAGAAAGCCGCCCACCGCTCCTCATCATCAAGGTCATAACGGGTGGTGATGGCCGGCATGACGATGCGGTTGGGCAACTCCATGGCACCCAGCTTGATAGGCTCGAATAACCTCTGGAGAACCGCCATGAAGACACCTCTTTCTTTGAAGAAACGATTTGCCATTGCGCCCGACGGCCCACCATTATAGAATAATCCGGCGCACTTATCGTCTCATTCCCGTGACCTTAAGACCGGGGATACCAGAACCCGGCGGCATTTATGAAGAAGAATGTCCCCACGACCATAATACCGACCAGCGACTGTCATGACTGTGGCGGACGGTGCGTCCTTAAAACTCACGTCGAAGCCGGGTTAAGAGACGGCGGCACAACATCCAGCTTATCAGCACCCACTTCTAACGGCGCGCCAACTTCTGCTTCGACCGCGTTCCATAGTTGAAGGAAATCGGGCCACAGGCGATAATAGAAAGCGCCGCGGATGCCGGAAAGCGCGGCATCCGCAATGGCGACCCCGTCAGGGTCTTCAATTCTCGCGGCGAGATGCTCATCCGCGCCCATATCACCGAGCGCATCATGCCGGGGGTAGCCGATATCCCTGAAGGCGCCTGGCTGGAGCTTGATGAAAACGGTATCGACAGGGGTGGTTGTGCCAATGTCCTGACGCTGGACCGACCATCGCCTGCCGGCGCTTATCCTTACAACACCTGCTGGGTGGAAATCGAAAAGGCCTGAAGTTGAAGGAGGCACGCCAATGACCGCTATCACATCCGTCAGACCCCATCCAAATAGATACCTCATCGCCGACCTGGACAAGTGCACCGGTTGCGAGACGTGCTCGCTGGCCTGCTCCTTCGTCAAGTTCAAAGAGTTCAACCCGGCCTATGCCTGTATCCGAATCCTCAAGTTCGAGGACTCCGGAGTAGATGCGCCGGTGGTCTGCCAGCAGTGCGAAGAGCCGCGATGTGTCGAAGCATGCCCCCGGAACGCGCTGGTGGTCAATCCCGATACCGGCATCCTGTTCATCGACAAAGGAGCCTGTGACGGCTGCGGTGCCTGCGCCGTCGCCTGCACCTACGGCGCTATCTCCATCCATCCACTCTCCGCCAGAAAGAATAAGACTATCCTTAAGTGCGACCTCTGCGGCGGTGACCCTGAATGCGTTAAATGGTGCGAGATTAAAGCCATCGAATTAGTTGATGTCTCAGAACGGGAACGCATCGATAAGGCCCGGGAGAACCTGCTGATGGCGCGCAAGCGCTTTGAAATCGAGCATCATACGCCCTTATGGAAGTACCAGTGAGGTCACGGACACGCTAAAGGAGACACCATGAAAGGTTACGGAAAGATACTTCACGTCAACCTGACTGATGGCAGGATGTGGGTTGAAGATACCAGGCAATACGCCGACTGCATCGGCGGCCGCGGTCTTAACGGCCGGCTGTTATTCTCGCTGGTCCGGCCCGGCGTCGACCCGCTCGGCCCGGACAATGTCTTGTGCGTGAGCACCGGGCCGTTTGCCGGAACATTTGCACCATCAGGTGCCAGATACAACATCTCGGCACGGTCACCCCTCACCGGATTCTTCGGCGATTCCAACGCCGGCGGCTTCTGGGCACCGGAACTGCGTTACGCCGGTTATGACAGCATCGTCATTCACGGTCAGTCGCCGGAGCCGGTCTATCTCTCCATCACTGACGAGAGGGCGGAAATCCGGAATGCTGCCGACCTCTGGGGCAAAGACACATGGGAGACAGAACGCCTGCTGAAAGAGAAGCATAATGACCAGCGGCTCAAGGTACTCTGCATCGGCCCGGCCGGCGAGAAGCTGGTCCGCTTCGCCTGCGTCATTAACGACCATGCCCGCGCCGCAGGACGCACCGGCATGGGCGCGGTCATGGGTTCCAAAAAACTCAAGGCCATTGTCGTGAAAGGCAGGGCGCCGGTTCAGGTAGCCCGACCCGACCAGTTCTATACCGCCTGCCTGCGCATGGTGGACACGGTACGCAAGAGCCGCCAGTTCGAGTTCTACCACATGAGCGGCGTCATCGGGCACCATGGACGCGAAGACTACGACCCGAACGGCCGCCTTCTCGGGCTTATCGGCTTCAACTACCAGACGCGGTCGGTCTCCAGATCATTCGCTGAAGTCGGCGGCAAGGAATGGTGGCGGACGCATTGGACCAAACGTAAGGGATGCGCCGCCTGCCAGATGCACTGCAGTCACTTCTATAACGTACGCTACGGCCCTTTCGCCGGCACTATGAACGAAGGCATTGACGCCGAGGCCCAGTGCTGGCTCCACATCAACATCGGCGGACAGAGCAAAGACCTGGCGGCTTACGGCTATAACCTGTTCAACCGCTTCGGTATGGACTCCCACGAGATGGGCGCTACCATCGGAGCGCTGATGTTATGGTATGAACGCGGCATCATCAACGATGCAATGCTACGTGATTGGAAGGCCCGCTGGTTAAGGCCGAAGTGGGGTGACCCGGAGACAATACTAACACTCATCGAGCTGACGGCAAGACGCGAGGGTATCGGCGACCTGCTGGCTGAGGGGCCGTACAATTTCGCCAAAAAGATAGGTCCTGAGGCCGAGTACTGCGTCCTGCAGTGTAAGGGTATGACCGCCGGCGGCGCTGACCGCCGCGCTCAGAAAGGCGGCCTGCTCAACCACGCAGTGAGCACCCGGGGCGCCGACCATCTTCGCGGCAGTCCGTCGCTTGAGTTCTACGGCATGGGCTCCGACCCGAAAATTGCCCAGGACTGGGCGAGGTACATCGCCGAGCCGGAGCTTTTCCAGTATGCCACCCAGCTCACCGGCTATAAAGCCAAACCGCCGCTGGTCATCTGGCAGGAACATCTCCGGGCGCTGTCCGACAGCTTCGGCGTCTGCTCCTTCAACTGGGGCAACTGGCCTAACACCATGGTCTACCCCGACGACTTCGCCGAGCTTTACTCCTCAGCCACCGGCATCGAGGCGACCGGCTGGGACATGGTCCAGGCCGCCGAACGCATCATCAACCTGGAAAAGGCCTTTAACGTACGGGAGGGCGCCACCAGGGAGCACGACCAGCCGCCACCGCGCTGGGTAAAGGAGCCGAAGACCGAGGGCATCTTCAAGGGTGAATACTGCGATATCGACAGGTTTAACGAGATGCTCGACGAGTACTATGTACGGCGCGGCTGGGATAAAACCACCGGCCTCCAGACCCGCCAGAAACTGGAAGCCCTCAGGCTGGGCGATGTCGCTAATGAGCTGGAAAAGATGGGGCGTCTGGCACCTGTTAAAGAGCAGGTTAAGCTATGAAAAGGGGCTACGCCAGCATACCCGAAGGACAAATCCACTACCGCGAGGACGGTAGGGGCAAGCCGGTGCTCCTGCTACACCAGACACCGACCTCGTCTGATGACTATTCGCTGGTCATTCCCCTCCTGGCCGCTTCTTTCCATGTCATCGCCATGGACACCATGGGCTTCGGAATGTCCGACCCGCCGCCCAGGCAATTCACCATTCCCGACTATGCCCGGACGGTCGTCGAGTTTCTGAAGGCGTTAGAAATCGAAAGGGCCGCCATTGTCGGGCACCATACCGGTTCTTCTATCGCCGTCGAGATCGCTGTAAGCCGCCCCGCGTTGGTCAGCCGCCTCGTCCTTTCGGGCTGTCCCCACTATCCGCCAGAGGTACGGCAGGCCAGGCTGACTGACCCCAAGTACAGCCCGATGGAATACCGGGACGATGCCTCTCATATCATGAAACTGTGGAACCTTTTCAAGAACGCGACCCCCGATGCCGGTCCGGAGAACTGGTCAAAGGTAGTCCTGGGCGGGCTCATGGCGGGGAGGCGGGGGGAGGAGGGGCACTACGCTGTCTTCAGCTATGACATTGAGCCGCGCCTGCGTCAACTGCAATGTCCGACCCTGCTCCTCAGCGGCACCCGAGACACTTTTTATCACCGGCTTGAGGCAACAAGGAGCCTGATTCCCAATTGCAAGACAGCAGTCATCGAAGGCGGCGACCCTCTTCTCCCGCTGACCAAACCTGTCGAATTTGTCCAGGCCATCATGGGTTTCCTGAAGTCAAACCCGGTCTGACATACCGTAGCCGAACAAGGAGCAGAACAAGTGTGCTGAAACTACCCTACCCGGTCAAACTGACCATCATCGATGAACCATTGCTCCCCTGCTCACAGGGGTTCAAAGTTGGCGACTCATGGGTAGTTGACCAGCCGGCCCTCCCTGAAAACCTGTGTCTTTCCGCCTGGGATGTTGTACACCCCTGGGTAATGGCCATCGGTTACGGCGTTCAGCACAAACTACCGCATATGAAGGGCCTGACTGAAATCACCATCAGTTGCCCCGACCGACGGTGCCGCGTGGTCTTCGAGGTCAAGCGGTTGGAAAGCAGGTAAAATGGCTAAGACTCCTTACGCCGTCACAATCACAGTAGTGGATACTCCGGGCAAGGCATGCCTGATGGGTCACAAACCGGGTGACTCATGGCTGGTGGACGAGCCCAAGACGCCGAAGTGGCTGGGCGACCCGACCAGAAAACAGAAGCTGTGCGCCTGGGCCTACGAATCGTTCAACTACGTGCTTATGCCTTTCTGCTACGGAGCCGATTATCCCATGGCCAGTGACAGAGATGTCCATCTGAGGACATGCCCCGGCGCGGATTGCCAGTTGATGTTCGAACTCAGGCGGCACAGGCAGGGATGAAGCAACACATCGGCTTCGTCCCGACCTCAAGCGGCGGCTCTAAGTGGTCTTCGGGGTCTCGCCGGGATGAAGCTTCTTCCACTTTTCCAGAAGCTGAGCGCGGGTCTCCTTGTGGGCCGGGTCAGGCTGGGGGGCATCCACCGGGCAGACCTCAGAACATTTCGAATGGTCGAAGGAACCGACGCACTCGGTGCACTTGGCCGGGTCGATAACGTAAACGGTATCGCCCTCTTTGATTGCTTTGTTAGGGCACTC
>DAOUCU010000104.1:0-2498 GCA_034431935.1 Dehalococcoidia bacterium
TGGCACCAGTTCTACGTGTATGGTTTGAGCTTCATGCTCCTGGCGGTGTTCTTGGTAGTGCACCACATACATTTCCACGTTATCGAGCGTACCGACGGTCTGCACGTGTGGATAAATATCGTCCTGCTGATGTTTGTGGTCCTGATACCGTTCTCGTGCGACCTGGCCGGAAACTATCCGGGCGAATCCGCCGCCGAAGTAGTCTTCGGGCTTAACATGTTCGCTGTGGGCGGTATGTACCTGCTTAACTGGGTGTACGCCACCGGAAATCACCGCCTGGTACCCCCGGACTTGCCGCGGGCGGCGGCCGTTGCCGGCTTCAGGCGCACCGCCGTTGTGCCGGCGACCGCAATTGTAGCCATGGGCCTCGCCTTCCTGGCCCCCGGCTGGGCGACGATGACCTACCTGCTGATACCGGTGGTGCTGGCCCTGCCCTACTTCCGCCACGCTTAGGCTACGCCGGGCCAGTATGGTGATGTCGTCGGCCTGTTCGGACACGGCGGGAGACATACTGTTGTTCTGTGCTCAAATCAGTTTGGGGCTCCCTTTTCCATCCCGAGCGACGGATGTTATCGTTATGTGTTACCGTATCTTTGGTACGGCAATCGGTACCGGGAGAAATTGGCTGGTATAATCTACGGGACCGGCTGAATGGGACCGGAGCATTTGTGCAAGTAATGAAGACAGAGTTCCGTTCTTTGAACCTGTTATGGGGCATCTTTGCTCTCACGATGGCCGTATGGGTGACTGTATCATGCTCCAACCGAGCCAACGGACCACTGCCAGCGGCACCGGCATGGTTGCCCGAGAATTCATCGGTTGTCGATATCCCGAAAGATGAACTTAAGAGTGTGGCGTTACTTACCGTTCCTGCGGGCAGGACCGTGGTCGTACCGGTCCGAGCCGGGACCGGCGAGAAATACATGTTGAGCTGGAAACTGGTATCGGGACCAAACACCATCGGTTACATGGTGCGCGACCAGGACGGAACAATCGAGTTTGGACTGGGAGGTTTGACGGCGGTAAGCAAAGGACGGTACGACCAGCAACTACGGTACTTCTGTTTCATCAACGATACCAGGCCGCTTAAAGATGCGCAGGTGGCGGTTGGCACACTTTTCTACGACTATCTTCCCGACGAAGGCTCGATTGCGAAGCTGCCGATTTCAGGGAAGGTTGAACTCGGGGCGGCGCCCCGGGCTCAAATTGCCAGCGTAATGCCGGTACTTGTTGCCCGGTACGCGGCTACCGTTGCCGATAACCTCTACTTCAGCCCGGTGTTCAGCCTAGCGGAAAATGAAGCATTCTCTTTGACGATGGTTTCAGACGCACCGATAGGCATTCGCCTGCCACCACGAGTGTCAGAGCACAAAATAGGACCGGACGTAGATATGTCGCAGGCAACCAGATACAACAGGGACCGCGCCGAATGGTCATATTTATGGGGCAGAGTTGAAGTCAGGCGGTACGATCGTCTTGATGGGGGAAAGCGCGTGGAAATGAACCTGATAGCCAGGCCGGACAACAGAGATGTCGACATGCCGGGACTTTACCAGCTCAAGGTTACCAACGGTGATGAAAACCGATCACACTGGCTTGAGTATGTGGTGAAGCCGCAATGAAAAGTCACAATAACCACACAGTGTCTGGAAGACTGGAGACGGCCATCAAGAAATTCCGGGGACTGGAATCAGTATCAAGCAACTGGTTACCGGCTACGAAAAATGCGCCGGCTGTGAGCTGTACACGATGCGAACGAGTACAGACAGCAGTCTTTGATTTGGTGTTAACTTTAAGGGAATATATGGTCCGGTTAACAGGCTATTAAACCGCAGGGTCGTATGTCAGCAGGCGCAAGAACCAGAGACTGGCTTATCATTGCCGCAGTATTACTGCCGCTGTTGATAGCCGGTTGCCTGCCGGAAGCTGGCCCGCCGGTGACCGGTCGTGAGACCTTTCCGGATGCCTTGCCGGCACCGGTCCACGCGCCGCCTGAACCGGACCGCGTCTCCCAGGCCGTAACAGCTCCTCCCGAAAATGCCCCCGCCATCCTTCAGCCGGTCAACATCCGGATAGAGAACCCCTATGCCGGGGGCACACCCTTCAAAGCCCAGCTTCATGCCCATACTACCGAGTCGGATGGCAGACTGTCTCCGGCCGAGCTGGCGGCCTTCTACCGGGATGCCGGCTATCAGGTGCTGGCGATAACCGACCACTGGAAGTTTACACCGCCACCCCGGGTGCCCGGAATCCTGGTCCTGGTCGGCAGTGAACAGCACCCGGATGAGGGGCACCTTGTAGTCTATGGAGCCGAAGCAACACCCGATATTAACTATATCCGTCCGGCCCAGATCAGGATCAACCGCGTGCTCGGACTCGGCGGCATTGCTGGACTGGCCCATCCCAACCTGAACGCCGAACCATGGACCTACGAAGAGATAGCCGACCTTTCCGGCTTTTCCCTTATCGAAGTATTTAACGGCGGGGTCGGTATCGCC
>DAOUCU010000105.1:0-11179 GCA_034431935.1 Dehalococcoidia bacterium
AACTGAGTATAATATCTCTTACACTCAGTATGATGATGAAAGGAGCTTAAACAGTGCTTCCCTATCTGGACGATTTCCTATTGAACCTGCAGACAAACGGCTATTCCGCCAGGACCGTTTACAACTATGAGCGCGACCTTAAAGTCCTTACTGATTTCCTGGACCAGTGTGGCGTCCCCTTCGATAAAATCGACAAGAGGCTTGTCGCGCACTACAAGGCCTACCTTGTTTCCCGCGACCGACGTACCGCTGTTACCTGCCAGCCGGCATCCGATCGGCTGAACGCACGTTCCGTCAACCGCATGCTTTCCGTCCTGCGTTCCTACTTGCGGTATTTGATTGACATGGATCATCCCTGCCCATTGTCTCCGGACGCAGTAAAGCTCGTTAAAACCGACAAGAAGCATCCGCAGGTGGCTGAGCTTGACGACCTGGTCAGGCTGATAGAAGCCCCTTCGACACTGGAGTCGAATCCAAATGTAGCTTTGAGGAACCGCGCCATCCTGGAGGTCCTTTTTGCTACGGGTATGCGGATTTCAGAACTGCGCAGTCTCAACCGATCTCAGATTGACGGTAGCGGCCGAGTGTTCATTACCGGTAAAGGGCGGAAACAGCGTTTCGTTTACCTGACGCCGCGGGCAACGGAGCACCTTGAGGCCTATCTGCTGGCACGCAAAGACAACAGTCCCGCCCTTTTTGTGCCTTTTGCCGGAAGGAATGCGGCCAATCCACGCCGCAGGCTATCAACTAACTACATCCAGGAGCGCATCAAGCGCTACCGCGAGAAGCTCAGAATCAATATTCCCACCTCGGCGCATTCCCTGAGACACGGATTTGCTACCTACCTCGCCGAGCAAGGCGCTAACCCGGCCGCCATCCAGATACTCCTCGGTCATGAGTCGTTAAATACCACCACCCGATATGTCCATGCGTCAGACCGCTATGCCGAAGAAACGCACCGGCGCTTCCACCCGCTAAATAAGGCCTGAACCTTAGGTCTGATATTATGTCTACCTGCCGCGGCTGCCCAGGCCCTGCCCTACTCGTTGTAGAAAGCTATTGCCAGAGTGCCCGGGCCAGTGTGAGTACCTATCACCGGAGTCATGCCGCATAACCAGATCTCGACTGGCTTAAAACGCGCTATCATCCGGTCCTTAAGGATATTCAGGTTTTCCCCTGCGTCGCCATGCATGATTGCCGCATGCACCGGCGTGTTTCCGACCCGTCTGGCCATCTCATCCAGCATGGCGTCAATTGCCTTGGACATGGTGCGGGGCTTGCCGACCGGCGCTACCTTGCCCTCTTTGTCCAGGGTGAGCAACGGCTTCACCCTGAGCCACCCTGCCAGCATTGCCGCTGGCATACTCACTCTGCCGCCGCGCCGCAGGTATTCCAAGGTTTCCATAATCCAGAACAGGTGGACTTTAGGCATCATGTCGCGGGCTGCTTGGGCCACCTGCTGAAGCGTCCCACCAGCCGCCGCCGCTTTGGCCGCGGCCAGTACACAGAAGGCCTCGGCACTCATGGCGGTCCTGGTGTCAATTACTTCGATCGGCAGATCAGGTACCAGTTCTTTGGCCTGCAGAGCCGAATTGTAGCAACCAGCAATGGCGCCGGTCATGACTATGGTTACCACTCCGTCGACCCTTCCCCGCAATGATTCGAAGATGGTCACAAACTCTCCCGGAATAGATGAACTGGTAGTAGGCAGTTTCTCTTTCCTTCCCATCCTCCGCAGTCTGGCGTAAAATTCCGCGGTGTCGAGATCCACCCCGTCGCGATATTCCTTTTCACCCCCGATGATGATGTGCAGGGGCGCCACTGAAATGTTGTACTTCTGAGCTACCTCGGGCGGCAGGCATGCCGCCGTGTCAGTAACAACCGCAATCTTACCCATGGACTCCTCTCCTTATCGCTAAGCCTACCACAAGTCCACTGCAAAGCTGCGGCATTGTACCATGTCCCCGACATTTGCGTCCATGGCGTCTCGCCTCGTTGGTCCTGGTTTACCTGATTGACATGGGCTGAGGCACCGGAATAACATATCCGCTCATTATGGCTAAGATCGTTAGGATTAACTACTCGAAATGCAATCCTGAACTGTGTGGTGCAGGCCTGTGCCCTGCGGCCAAAGAATGCGATAGCCGAGCTCTACGACAGGTCGAGCCACCTGACAAACCATTGGTCGATACAAGCATCTGCCACGGTTGTTTCAAGTGTTCCAAATCCTGCCCGCGCCAGGCCATCGAGGAGACTAACGGCTAGAACGGTATCCCCATCAACCCCACAGCAAACACAGCGTGGACAATTACCGAAGCGCCTAACACCCACCACAGATAACAGTGGTACTTATAGTAATGATGGTACCAGTTGCGCTCCATCAGACCCACGCCGATTTTACTGGTACTAAGGCAACGGCAAGTTGAGAAAAGCAAGACAACCAGTATCAGATTCATTACGCCAAGGCTGAATACCAGCCGCGCCGCGAAAACCGAGTGGAAGATATCCATATTGCTCCTCCTCTGATTCCAGCTACTCTAAGATCTTTCAACTATATTGAACATACCGGGAACCTTTCCTGGCTCTTGGAACCGTTGCTGAATTGACCTTCTTGCTCTCGTGCTGTATTATGTCAACCACCAGTTGTAATGGTCTAAACATATGTATGTTAAAACTGTCCAGGTAGTTGGCCTGATGTTGTCGGTAGCCCTACTGAGCTTGTTCGCTTGTAGTCGTACTGTCCCGCCCGCAGGCGAGGTGGAGGCCACGGAGTATCTTGGAGTTAAGCTGACTCCAATCGCCCAGCAGGGCAACAATGCCATTAAAGGCACTCAATACATTGATCGCGACGCCTATCGCCTCGTGGTCGATGGGCTGGTGGAACAGTCGCTCAGCCTTACTTACGATGATCTCCTGGCTTTGCCGGCGGAATCCAGACTTACCGACCTCAACTGCGTCGAGGGATGGTACTTCACCGCCAAATGGTCCGGTCCGGCTCTGGTGTCGATATTCGAGAAGGCAAGGCCGAAACCCGGCGTCACGACTGTTATCTTTCATACAGTTGATGCCGGCGGCTACTCGTCCCTTGAATACAGCTACATTAGGGACAAGAGGATAATCATTGCCCTCAGGCTTAATGATGTTACTATCCCGGCTGACCGCGGCTTCCCCTTTCAGGTGGTGGCGGAGAGCAAATTTGGCTATAAGTGGGCCAAATGGGTTGTCCGTATCGAACTGACGGACGACACGACATTCCGGGGCTACTGGGAACAAAGAGGATTCAATAACAGTGCTAATGTAGGTGGGCCGGCATTTGAGCCTCGCTTCTGAAACGAGGGAATACCGTTGTTGGCATTTAGACGAACTCATCGAGCAATTTGCGGATCGCTTTCGGATCCGTCTTACGCCAGGCCAGCGGCTCTCCTCGGAGCATGGGCAAAGAGTCTTCGAAGGTCGGCGCCTGGCGCTGGTAGATAACTCCAATCGGAATCCTGTTACCCCATTCCTGAGCCCGCTGGAACGCTACCAGCCTGTCAGTTGGGTCGTAACCGGTCTCGGTCTCAAGCTTGTAGACACGCTCCCGGTACCAAGCGTAGGTGTTCTGGTGATTGAATGAGACACATGGCTGAAGAATATCAACGAAAGCGAAACCACGGTGCTCAATGGCCAGCTTGATTATTCCGGCTAGGTGGTCGATGTCTCCAGCGAAACTGCGAGCGACGAAGGTGCCACCGGCGGCGACGGCAATCAGCACCGGGTTTATTGGCTCCGCCGCGCCATAAGGAGTTGTCTTGGTGACGAAACCTCGGTCGCTGGTTGGTGACGCTTGGCCTTTGGTCAACCCGTATATCTGATTGTTGTGGACCAAATAGGTTATCTGGTGGTTGCGCCGCAAAGCGTGGAGCCAGTGATTACCGCCCTCACCATAGCCGTCACCATCGCCGCTAATGGCGATAACCGTAAGATCCGGATTGGCCATCTTAGCGCCAATGGCCGCGGGGACGGGTCGTCCGTGGAGTTCATTAAGGACGTTGCATTTGATGTAATGAGGCAGCTTTCCTGCCTGTCCGATACCGGAGACTATAAGCACCCGGTGCGGCTCAAGTTGAAGGTCCACCAAGGCCTTCTTAAGGGCACTCAGAATACCGAAGTTGCCGCATCCGGGGCACCATGCCGGAATCAGCCCGGCATAGTCATCAATGGTGACGCTCATGACTGTCCTTCCCTGGCCAATGCAGAGACAATGTCCGAAGGCGAAAACGGCCTCCCATCGTAGCGGAGAATCCTGCCGCTGACCCCCTCACCCGTCTCTGCCCGGATGAGACGAGCTAATTGTCCGGTGGCGTTGTTTTCGACTACAAATACCCTGCGTGACTTCTTGATGGCGGCTGCCACCGTTTCAACCGGGAACGGCCATACCTGTCGAAGGTGAAGTGCGCTGACACTGGTACCCTGGGCAAGCATAATATCTACTGCCTCGCATATTGCCCCCATGGTACTGCCCCAGCCGATTAGCAGAGTTTCCGAAGACTCCAGACCATATCGTACCGGCTGGAGAATATCACGCTTCAAGCCGTCAAACTTACGCATCCGCTTACGCACCATCGCCACTCTTGTTTCGGCATCCTCGATAAGATGCCCGGCTTCGTCATGCTCATCAGAATCGGTACACACCAGAATACCTTCGGACTGGAGAGGAAAGGCTCTTGGAGAGACCCCCGAAGCTGTGACCTTATGCCGGCGATATGCCGCAACTTCACTGTCGTCTTTACTGGAGAAGAGATCTCCCCGGTCGATAGTGACCCTGGAGAGGTCAAATTTGTTAACAGTGAAGTAGGAGGTGGCCAGCACATGATCGGTCATCAAGATGACCGGTATCTGGTAACGCTCGGCCAGGTTGAAAGCGTGTATTGTCAACCAGAAAGCTTCATCGGCATTGCCCGGGGCCAGCACGGCTCGTGGGAACTCGCCGTGTCCCGCGTGAATGGCAAACCACAGTTCTCCCTGCTCGGTGCGTGTCGGCAGACCGATAGCCGGACCGGGCCGCTGTCCCAGTACTACGACCACTGGCGTCTCGGTCATCCCCGCCAGGCTAAGCCCTTCAACCATCAGACAGAATCCGCCCCCGGATGTTGCTGTCATCGCTCTGGCTCCGGCATAGGCGGCACCAATCACAACGTTGATGGCAGCGATTTCATCCTCAGGCTGAAAGACCACCACCCCCGTCTCTTTAGACTTCGCCGCTAAGTACTCCATAATCGGCGTGACCGGCGTCATCGGGTAGGCGGCCATGAATCTGCATCCCGACGCCAGTGCGCCGACGGCAATTGCCTCGTTGCCGTTTAAGAGCATGCGGCTGCCTCGGTCGGGCAGACTGGTTGTGAAGGGTATCCTTCCGCTGACAGACCCGCGCGCATATTCGAACCCAGCCCTGACTGCCCTGGCGTTCTGTTCTCCCACCTCTCCACCGAAGTACTCATGCAGTACCTTTTCCGCAATCGTGATTTCATCTCCAACCAGTCCCAGGGCGGCGCCAAGTGCCACAGTGTTGCCCATCAGTTTGCTGCCTGTTGTCCGGACAGCAATCTCCTCAAGCGGTATACTGAAAGTTCTTGTTCCGATGCTCGGAGCGGCAATACTGCTGTCACAAATAACAGTTCCGTTTTCGGACAGTTCTCCGCGGTGAAGTTCGATGCTTTCCTGGTTCAGGGCAACGAGGATGTCGACCTTACTAGAAAAGGTCTCTATGGGAGTCTCGCTAACACGGACACGGTAGAAGTTATGCCCGCCGCGTACTCTGGACTCATAGTCCTGGTCGGCGAAGACGTAGTGACCTCCGCGGGCAAATATCCTGGCAAGCAGAAAGCCAACCGACTGGACACCCTGTCCCGCTTCACCACCAATCATGAAGTTCACCTGTTTGGGCATCAGAGGTTTACCATAAGACGTCCGTTTTCTACCCTGACCTGGTACACCCTGAGGGAACGTGGCTGCTTAAGCACGCGGGCAATAGAGGCTTTGAGACCAGTCCAGTTGGTCCATTTAATTACACGACCGTCCGACAGGTCGAACTGCGAGCCATGTAAAGGACAGGTGACTACTGTGCCCTCAAGTTTGCCCTGAGCGAGCTTGCCTCCAAAATGCGGACAGCGGCCATCGACCGCAAAGTAGCGGCCGCTCACCCGTGCAATAAGAAGCTCATGGCCCGACACTGACACCGTTCGCATTGCGCCCTCGCCGATGTCAGCGGCCTCAGGAACCTCCACGAAGTTTGCCATATACACCTCCCATTGGTCAGGCACCACGGCCGAATATTTGCACCAGCGAAGTGATTTATGCTGGAGTTATGTCCTGCGGGTAAACTCGAGACCTTTGAAAGACACGGTATACTTGCCAGCGATTTCCACTACCAGCCCGAGCCTGGCCATTTCGCGCAGGCCGTCTCGTACCCGTTCAAGGGGCAGGCCTGTCTGAGAGGCAACTTCTTCAGGGAAACGACCTGCCGCAGTTAAACTCCGTAAAAGTATAATACCGGTACTGGTCGGCTTGCCGTCAGGATAGGCACAGTCCATATTCCCTCACCTCCAGTAACTTCATAAGCGGCGGAGGTCTCTCTGGTAGTCACTGGCCGGCACGCGGCCGTAGCCGGCTAGCATCAGCCGCCTCTCGGCCTCTCAAGATAGGCCTTCATCTCCGACAACTGCCGTAGATGGGACTTCTCTTCCTTGATGATGCCATCCAGCGTTGCCCGGTCGGTCTCCCTGGACAGGTTCAGCATCTCGCTGTAGAAAAGAATGGAGTCCTTTTCTGCCTGGATACCGGTTGTAAGCGCATCGATTTCACTACCCCCTTTTCTCGATGTTTTGACGTCCCGCGAGTTCTGAAAGACAAGGGTATCGATCAGAGACTTGAGATAGGTCTGGTATTCGCCCTGGTAGCTCTCGGGCAGCGTAATCTTAATACCTTCCCTCCGCATTCTCTCGAAAATGGCCTCGTGATGTTTTTCCGCATCAGCCAGAAACTGGTACATTGAACGGGCTGATTCCGTATATGCTCTGTCCGCCAGGGATTTGTAGAAAGCTTGACCGTTCTTCTCGATTCCGACCGCAATGTCGAGCATTTCATCAGCAGTAAAAAAAGTGACCATATGGTTTGTCCTCCTCGGAGTCTGGCATGTGGCTGATATTCGTAAAACCGGATGCATTCGGCAGGCGGCTTAACATAAATAATCTTATCCAACATTACCCTACCCGTCAACATGGTCGCCCATGCTCGCCAAATAGTAGCTCTGTTTGACAGTTGTTTTTTGCACAATTAATATTTCGTGACTCATAAACATTCTTTTCTCACAGGAGGGCGCCATGTCTTCCATTCCCGGCTATGCCGGTAGGATTCTCAGGGTTGACCTTTCTCAGCGAAAGACTGTATCCCAGCCGCAGGAACCGGCGCTGGTGCGGAAGTTCTTGGGGGGCACCGGGATCGGTGCATACGTATTATGGGAAGAGGTACCGGCGGGGGTAGAATGGGCTGACCCGCAAAACCGCATCATCTTTGCCTCAGGCCCGCTCAGCGGTACCAGGGTCAAAGGCTCGAGCACCATCTCGGTAGTCACCAAGGGCGCCATTACCCGAGGCGCTGCGGCGACCCAGGCCAATGGTTATTTCAGCGCTTTTCTGAAATTTGCCGGCTTCGACGCCGTGGTTGTTGAGGGCCGTGCCGACCGCCTCTCGTATCTTTACGTACATGATGGCGTGGCTGAAATCAGAGATGCCCGCCATCTGGCCGGTAAAGATACATGGGAAACCGAGGACCTCATCAAACAGGAGCTTGGATTGAGTGCGGCGGCCGCCTCGGTGCTTTGTATCGGGCCGGCCGGCGAGAATCTGGTCAGGTTTGGTGGGGTCTTCTGCGACCACGGTCATGCCGCCGCTCACAACGGGCCGGGCGCAGTCATGGGCGCCAAAAATCTTAAGGCTATAGCTGTCGCCCGTGGTTCAGGTCGTTTGCCTGTTCATGATGATGCCAGGCTGTCTGAACTTGCTAACAAGCTGTTTGACATTACTAAAACCGATTCGTATTACCAGACTCTTTATAAGTGGGGTACGCTCTGGATACTCGAGAGCGGTGCTCATACCGGGCGGGTACCCTACAAGAACTACACCACCAACGTCTGCCCGATGACACCGGAGCAGTTGAAAACGTTTGGTCCAGAATATCTGCGTGAGCATTATGATACCGTCCGCAAGCATCCCTGCTGGGCCTGCCAGATGAACCACTGCACGGTCATCCGGCTTCAGGAAGGTCCGCTTATTGGTAAAGAGGGTGAAGAGCCGGAGTTTGAAGGCTACACCTCGGTCGGGACGCAACTTGGCATATCTGACTGGAAGGCCGTTACTGCCCTAGCTAATGAGGTAGACCGCCTCGGTATGGATGTCAACGAGACGGGCTGGGTTGTGGGACTGGCAATGGAGTGCTATGAAAAGGGACTGCTGACGAAACAGCAAACCGATGGCATTGAGTTGTCATGGGGCAATGTTGACGGTGTCCGGGCCATGATTAATCGTATTGCTCTTAAGCAGGGATTCGGGGCCGTACTCGCCGAAGGGGCTATGAGGGCGGCTCAGAGGATTGGCGGCACTGCACCACAGATGGCGGTGCACACTATGGCCGGCAACAGCCCATTGGGCCATGACCATCGCGCCAACTGGCCCTACATGTTTGACGTCTCTATGGCTAATACTGGCTGTTATGAGCTCCACCTCTCGCCGAGAGCGGCGAACCTTGGCCTCAAGGACATTGATCCCAATTCGCCGCAGCAAATTGCCTGGTGGGTGGCTACGGTTAAATGGGTGGCGCCTTTCTTCGACTCAATTGGCATCTGCCGTCTGGCTAATCGGGAGTTCCCAGACTTGCTGGTTGGGCTTCTTAACGCCGCCACCGGCTGGGACTTCACTCAGGAAGAAGCTAAGACGGTGGGCTTGCGGATCATAAATCTTATGCGCGCTTTCAATTTCCGCCATGGGCATACGCCGGAATTAGAGAGACCTTCACCGCGCTACGGCTCGGTTCCGGTCGATGGGCCGCATAAGGGCCGCAATGTAGCGCCATTCTGGGAAGAGATGCGTGATGTTTATTACCGTGAGATGGGATGGGACCGCACTACCGGGAAGCCTTTACCGGAAACGTTGAAAAGGCTCGGGCTTGAGGCCGCTGCCTCCGAACTATGGCTGGTGGCGAAGTAGTCGAATGAGGAGACTGCTGAAATGTATATTGGCTATTTCGAATTTGACGTCGAACCGGAGAGGCAGGAGGAATTCCTCAGGACAGTGCGGGACAAGATTAAGCCGCATTGGCTGTCTACCGGCCAGTGCTGGGACTACAACGTTTACCAGGAGTGGGACGCCAAGTCTGGCAAGCCCGGCAGCCATTTCATCAAGACCCAGATTATGGAAGGCACGCCCGGCCCTCGCCAGCGTACTCCTGAGGACCAGGCCATTATTGACCTCTTCTATAGCTTTGCTAAGAACGTCTCAATCAGGGTGTTTGTCAAGAAGGTATGAAGGCACCTGGTGGGCTCGGCAGGATTCGAACCTGCGACCAACCGGTTATGAGCCGGCCGCTCTGACCCCTGAGCTACGAGCCCCAAAAGGTGGAGCGGGAGACGGGATTCGGACCCGCGACAACCTGCTTGGAGGGCAGGCACTCTACCGCTGAGTTACTCCCGCAGTTACGGCTACATTGTATCTGAAAGATACCCATGAGTAAACAAGACGGTGGGCCACCTCCCACCGTATACGTGGCTTCGCTCCAGCATGCCACGGTTGTATCAGATGAAACGTTCGAAGCGGTCCTTCCTGGCTTTGCAGATGGGACAGACATCAGGCGGGCCATCGCGGGCGCAGAGATAGCCGCAGACCCGGCATCGCCAGACTGGTAAAGGCAGGCCCTGCGGAGCACCTGTAAAGCCTGCCCCTGCCATAGCACGCTTTTCCGGCGGCAGACGCCGTTCCGGGACAGCCGTCACTTTCTGTTCACCCCGTGATGCTGCCTGGGAAACGTAAAGCGCGCAGTAGCATGCCCCATATTCGGTAACATCAGCATCACGGTAATCACAGGGGCAGATAATATCCAGGTCGGCCTGTCTGCTGCCGGTTGCCAAACGGCAAGGGCAGGCGCGATAGCCGTAACGGTCCTCGTTGACTAGAAGACCTTCAACCAGGGACCTCGCAAACTCAGCGTCGGGATTGAGACAGTATCCGGACGCCTCGGCTTCTGACTTTAGCCTTTGATAAAGCTGACTGACCTGTTCCGGACTGACGGCCATGAAAGGATACTCAGGCCAAAGCTTTCTTGATTTCGTCTTCCTGGTAACCGGCGATGCATTTCTTATTGTCGATCACCAGTGTTGGGAAGGAGCAGGCAGGATTCCATTTCTTAATTGTGTCAATCGCCTGCTGTCGTTCACTTCCCTGGAGTTGATCAACATACAGATAGTCGTACTCAACTCCCAGGTTCTCAAGCAACTGTCTGGTCTTCCGGCACCAGATACAGGTGCTTAAGGCATAAAGCATCACTGGTAAACTCTTCCTACCGGCTACATGTTCAACAGCCATTATATAACTCCGATCTTTGACTTCGATAGCAGTGATATTTGGCGATCACTTGTACGGGACACCGAACATATGGTCGGGCTGATTGGAGTCATCCTACCACTAGCTTACCCCGACTTCCATCTGGAATCAATATCTTATCGGTCAATGACTGGCTGAAGCGGTTAAGGGCAGAGTGCGCAGTGTAGGTTGAATGAGCGCCTTCTCTCCGCGAATATATGTGAGCCTGCCGGGCAATATATCACCAATATGGTCACGCCGCAAGGCCCAGATCATGACCCGAAATCAGCGATTGAAAGACTTGGGGCAAGAGAAATAGTCAAATAGTGGAAAAGTCTGACCTTTCTACTGGTTTGCCTTGCCCTTTTGTCGATGTAGGCCTCCCTTACGAGGTCAAGTGTACGGTCTCCCCGGCCTTTGCCTTACTATTTTCAGCCCCATCCAAACTCCAAAGGACATATTAAACCCCTCCCTGGAGCCTGTCCCATAAACCCCTTAGTACAGGTGATAGTGTGAGGTAGAATGTAGCCAAGCACGGACCCTGGGAGGCTGATGCCATGGCATACAAT
>DAOUCU010000106.1:0-20092 GCA_034431935.1 Dehalococcoidia bacterium
GTCCAGCGCCGCTGTCGTCTTCACTGCATTCTCCACCGCTTCGACCTCATCAAAGGTCCGCACCCTGCGGCCTTCCATCACCACCCGGCCGTTGATAATGACGGTGTCGACGTCCGAATCACGGGCGCAGTAGACAATATTCTCGTATATGTTATGCAGCGGCACAATATGGGGCTTATTTAAATCGAGCAGAATGATGTCCGCTTTCTTGCCCGGCTCGATACTGCCCAGCCTGTCCCCCATCCCAACCACCGCCGCACCATTCACTGTCGCCATCTCCAGCGCGCTCTGCGCCGTCATGGCATCCGGCCTGCCTTCCCTGAGCTTCTGCCCCAGGACCGCCAGCTTCATCGCCTCGAACATACTGGAATTATCGTTGCAGATGGAAGCATCGGAGCCCAACCCGACCGTCACCCCGGCCCTGAGCATCCTGACCACCGGTGAAATCTGGAAGGGCCGTCCGGCGCGCATCATATTGGAGGTGGGGCAGTGTGATACCCTGGTGCCTGTTTGCGCCAGCAGTCTGATTTCATCATCGTCCATGACAACCGCGTGGACGAGGAGCGTGTCCGGCCCGAGATAGCCTGTCTTTTTCAGGAAATATGTGGGCTTCCTAACGCCATAGCGGCCCTTATAGTCAAAGCCCTCCTCGCCCCCTTCTGCCCAGTGACTGGTCACCATGCTCCCGTACTCAGCAAGCAGTGACTTGATTTCGGCCATCCTCTCCGGCGACTCCCTGATGCCCGGCCCGGGGGCGTATATCCAGACCCGTATCCGGCCGTCGGCCCTGTCGTGCCACGTCTTGAACAGCCGCTTCACCTCCCGACGCATTTCTTCGGGACTGCTCAGCAGGAAGTCCGGCGCGTTGCTGTCTGAGAACATGCGGGCCAGGGCCACCCTCATCCCGCTCTCCGCAACGGCCATGGCGATGCTGTCAGTATTTTCGGGATGACTGATGAAAGGATTATTCTCGATGAAGCAGGTGGTCCCGCCCTTGATCATTTCGAGACATCCCAGCATAGCCGCGGCATAGCAGTCGCTGGGATCGGCCAGGATAACGTAGGGGTAAACCGCGGAGAGCCAGGCGAGCCGCTCGGTGATGTCAGAAGCGATGCCTTTAAGCATCACATAACCGATATGCATGTGAGTGTTGATAAGACCGGGCAGGACCGCCTTACCGGAGGCATCGATGACCTTACGCACCCGATACCTGCCCGACAGCGTTTCGCTTTTCCCCACCGCTACAATCGAATCGCCCTCCACGGCGACGGCGCCATCCTCTATTATGCGACGCCTGCCGTCCATGGTAATTACCAGGGCATTCTTGATAAGCAGGTCAGTCATCGGGCCGCCTCCGCAAAGCTCGTTGGGAAACCTCACCTCGGAAGGTCAGATGCGAACCGCCGGACACTCTAACCAACGCCGCTATCATTGTCAAGGCATGACATTGACAGCACAGTTCCGGATTTCTATACTCCCCGTCCATGACCACCCTTGTCACCGGCGCCAGCGGCCACATCGGCGCCAATCTGGTCCGCGCCCTGCTTGCCCGGGGCCGCCGGGTGCGCGCTCTCTGCCACCGGGACCACCGTGGCATCGACGGTCTGAATATCGAAATCGTCCACGGCGACATCGAAGACCCCCATTCTCTGGAAGTCGCATTCCAGAATGCTGATGTCGTCTATCACCTCGCCGGACGCGTCTCACTCACCACGCACGACCGCGCTTTGGTCTGGCGCATTAACGTTGGCGGCGTAGCCAATGTCATTGAGGCCTGCCGCGCCGCCGGGGTGCGACGGCTGGTACATTTCTCCTCCATCCACGCCCTGGTACAGGAGCCGCTCAACACGCCCGTGGACGAACAACGGCAGCTGGTGGATGAACATTCCGGCGGCCTGCCGTACCACCGCTCCAAGGCTGCCGGTGAACGCCTGGTACGCGCCGCCATCGAACAGGGACTTAACGCCATTATCATCAACCCGACCGGCATTATCGGGCCCCACGACTTCAAGCCGTCCCACTTCGGCCAGGCATTACTATCGCTGGCCAACCACAGCCTCCCCGCCCTGGTCGACAACGGATTCAACTGGGTAGACGCCCGTGATGTGGCCACAGCCGCCATCCTCGCCGAGGAGCAGGCGCCGTCAGGCAGACGCTACATCATATCCGGCCACTGGGCATCCATGGTCGAACTGGCGAAGATGGTCGAGGCTCTCACCGGGTCAGCACCTCCACCTATCACCCTCCCGATGTGGCTGGCACGGGTGGCCGCACCGATCCTCCACGGCTACCAGCACCTGACCGGCCGCCACACCCCGTTCACAACCGGTTCCATCAAGGCAATGGCCGCGAACCGACATGTCTCCCATGAGCTGGCCACAAGCGAGCTGCACTACCGGCCGCGCCCCCTGCCGGAGACCATTGCCGATACCATGCGCTGGTTCCACGACCACGGCTTCCCGGTAAAGCTCCTCGCAGGTAACAGACCGCGTATTCTCTGAACGCGGGGTGTTCGACGTCTCCTCGCCGTCTGGACCGCGGCCAACTTTATCCCGCACAAACAGTCCCACCACTGGTACCATACACATTTCAGTAACTTCCCGGAGAACCGCAGGGCGCTCATCGCAGGGCTCCGGCAGATATTAGACTCCCCGCCTTCTCAGCTCCGCAAGGCTATAGCCTCAATCTCAACCAGAGCATCCATCGGCAGGCGTGCTACCTCATAGGTCGCCCGCGCCGGGAAGTCGCCAGGGAAGAACTCCCCGTAAGCCTGGTTGACTGCCGGGAACTCGTTCAGGTCCCTGAGCAGGATAGTCGTCTTGACCACATCCTTCATACCAAGCCCGGCGGCTTCAAGGATCGCCTGAATGTTCCAAAGGGCCTGATGCGCCTGCTCGGCCGCCGTCTTACCCTTCAGCTTCATCGTGGCCGGATCCAGCCCGAGCTGTCCTGAGACAAACACCAGATTACCGGCCTCGACGGCCTGCGAATACGGGCCGATGGGCTTCGGCGCCTTATCGGTGTGAACTGTCCTTTTCAAAGCGGCTCCTCCTTACGGCTCGACCAAGACTTCCCCCAGATTATGACATTTCCCTGAGCCCTGCGCACGCCGGAGAGGGTATTCTGCCAAATTTTAACCCGTCATTAAACCAGGCTTAATTGTTTCTTAATTATTCATCATTAAAATGAGATTGTGGGAATTGAGAAGGGACCGGAATGTTAAAGCGGCGATATCTGAGCGAGGCGCTCTACCCGATGCAGTCCCCGGTTGTCAGATGGCCCAGGTCAAGACCGGCGAAACAAGCGGCCAAATATGCCGTGCCGGTAGCGGACAGGTCTGCCACGCCGCCGGTAACTTTAACCCTGTTTGACCTGACGTCCCCGGCACTATCTTCCCGCATGGAGAGTCCAGGCAACTTGGCCTGCCGCTAGCTACGGCGCTTTGCTTCTCTTCCTCCTTCGCTCGGCCGGGATACATTCGAATGACGCGGAATGTATCCCGGCCCTTAATATCAGGTCATCACGCGCGCCACTGAAGTAACCTCATTATTATTTGAAGACCCATCACGGCACCAGACCCGTCGGCTGTCCTGCTGCTTACCTGGTACCGACGTTATTGTTCAGCAGCATTGCCGCACCTGTGACCGCAGTCGTATAATGAGCCGTTTGCTCCGTAATCAACTGCCTTGAGGAGGCCCTCCAGTGAAAAAGCTAGGCTGGTATATCGTTATTGGCGTGTTCGTTCTCCTGGGTGTCGTGGTCCTCGGCTCGCTTATCGGCACCTACAACTCGCTGGTGAGCAAATCGCAGGCGGTGGACGCCCAGTGGTCGCAGGTTGAGACGCAGTACCAGCGGCGCTACGACCTCATCCCCAACCTGGTCAACAGCGTCAAGGGCGCCATGGCACAGGAACAGAAGGTCTTCGACGCCATCGCCCAGGCCAGGACCAAATATGGAAGCGCTGTCACCACCGACGAGAAGGCAGCCGCCGCCGGAGAACTGGAAGTTGCCCTGGGGCGGCTCCTGGTGGTCATGGAGAACTATCCCCAGCTGAAGTCGATTGACGCCGTTCGCGGCCTGATGGACGAGCTGGCTGGTACTGAGAACCGTATCAGCACCGAGCGGCGCCGCTACAACGAAGCTGTCCGGGACTACAATACCGCCATCAAGACTTTCCCCACCAACGTGATTGCCGGCATGTTCGGCTTCACCGACAAGAAGTATTTCGAATCGGTATCGGGGGCCAACCTGGCTCCGAAGGTCGAGTTCTAGATGAAGCATTTCTGGCCGGGCCTGGTGCTGGCCGCTATTGTTTTCACCGCCGTCGCCAGCCCGCTTCTGGCGCAGACGTTCCCTCAGCCCCAGGGATACGTCAGCGATTTCGCCGGGCTCCTTTCTGCCAGCGGTAAGAACCGTCTTGAGACACAGCTGTCCCTGGTGGAGAAAGAGACCGGCGCCGAAATCGCCGTAGTTACGGTCAAATCACTTGACGGTATGTCCATCGAAGAATATGCCAGCCGCCTCTTCGAAAAGTGGGGCATCGGCAAGAAGGGCAAGGACAACGGCGTCCTTTTCCTGACCGCCAGCGACGAGCGCAAGGTACGCATCGAAGTCGGCTACGGGCTTGAGGCTGTCATCACCGATGCCCGGGCTGGACGCATCCTCGATAACGAGGTCCTGCCCGCCTACAAACGGGGCGACTACGAAGCCGGCATTATCGCCGGCATCAACGCCATCGAAGGCTACGTCAGGTCGGGAGTGCCGCCCGATGCGGATGAGGAGGCGTACTCCAGCTCTTCTGAAGACTTCAGCTTGTTCGGGCTTATCTTCATCGCCTTCATTTTCCTGAGCTATCTGGTCAGCTATATGTCCCGTACCAGGTCGATCTGGCTCGGCGGTGTGGTCGGTGCGCTGGCCGGGGTCGGCCTCGGGGCGCTCATCGGCAACTGGCTCGCCTTCATTATCGCGCCCATCATACTTGGCGGCGCCGGCACGGGACTGGACTGGGTGCTTTCCCGCAACTATCAGGCGCGGCGGGCTTCTGGACGACCAACCGCCTGGCACCGAACCTGGGGTGGCTTCAGCGGCGGAGGCCGGGGCGGCGGCTTTGGCGGCTTTGGCGGAGGCATGTCCGGAGGCGGTGGGGCCAGCAGAGGATGGTAGGTAAGGTCTTCTACGGCTGGTGGATTCTCATCGCCGCCGTGACCGCCAACATTATCAGCGGTGGGACCGCTATCTACGGGCTGACACTGTTCATCAAGCCGGTAATCGCCGAATTCGGCTGGTCATACCTCGAAGTCTCATCGGCCATCGCTGTCACCGGCGTTCTGGTCGGTATTCTTTCCCCGGTAATCGGTGGCTTCGTCGACCGCTTCGGCTCCCGGAAAGTCGTCTTCATTTCATCCATCGTGGTCGGAACCAGTTTCATCATCCTCAGCTTCACTAACTCCATATTTACTTTCTACCTTGCCTTCGCCGTCATGGCCGCCGGCTCCAGCGGCACCGGCAGTATCCCTCTGCAGGCGGTCATCGGCAACTGGTTCCACCGCCGCATGGGCTTCGCCATGGGCATCGCCTCCGCCGGAGTTGGCCTCGGCGGCCTTCTTCTACCGGCCATAGCCTGGCTCATCCTGACCTGGGGCTGGCGGGCAGCCTCGTTGGCCGTTGGCATCGGCATCGGCATCGTCATGCCCGCATTGGCCATGGTCCTGCGCCAGCGGCCCGAGGAATATGGATACTATCCCGACGGCGATAGGCCGTCGCCGCTTTTCAATACCGGGTCAACCGGCATGCCGGCGCCGAAAACCACCGACGGAGTAACCGCCAGAAAAGCACTGGTAACACGTACCTTCTGGCTCCTGGCTCTTGCCTATTCCATCTACTTCATGGGCCTCAATGCCGTCATTCTGCATGTCGTACCATTTCTCCAGAGCGTCAACCTTGAGCCTGCCACCGCCGCTTTTTTTGCCACCGCACTGGCAATTATCAGCAACGTCGGACGGGTCGGCTACGGCTACCTCGGCGACCGCATTCCCCGGAAGCATGCCTTTGCCATAACCTTCCTCTCGCAGGCCTTAGGGCTGACAGTTGTCCTGTTCGCGCCATCAGCCTGGGCGCTGGGACTGTTCGTCGTGCTTTACGGTACCGGCTACGGGGGAAGTGTCGCGCTCTCCTCAGCCATGACCCGCGAGTACTTTGGTCGGATAGCCTTTGGCGCCATCCAGGGCTGGTTCTTTGCCGCCACCACTCTGGCTGGCATGGCCGGCCCGATGTTCGCCGGCTGGATCTTTGACATCAACCAGAGCTACAACACCGCCTGGATAGTCTTTGCCGCGGCCAATGCCTTCGGCATACTTGCGGTGCTGGCCCTGAAGCGGAACCCGGCCGCAGAGGCTGGCGCGCACTGAATAAATCCTATCGATCACGCTGCTGAGAAATGCGACTTAAGTCATGGCATGACAGCAAGCGGTGAGACAGAGTATAATTATGTAAATCGCCTTCCTCTATTGTGTTTATGTTGACCGGTTGTCGAGGAGGTAGACATGGTCCAGATTATGCCGGAGCACCAGCTCAGCGAGCGCGTCGCCCGCCTTAAAGACCGACTGCTTCACGCCACGCCGCGCATCGATACTCAGAAAATACAGATTATGCTTGAGGTCTACCGCGAGCTTGAAGGACAGCCCAACGTAATCAAGCGAGCTCGCGTCTTTGAGCGCCTGTGCCATGAAAAGAAAATCTTCATCGACGAAAATCCCCTGGCCGGCACGCTGACGCAGTTTGAATACGGCGGTTATCCCATCCCCGAGGTCGGCTGCCGCTGGATGAAGCGCTCCGAGTCCTTCGCCCTCCAGCGAGGCAGAGCTGTCGTCTCCGAAGAAGACCGCACCTGGATCGACCGGGCCGCCGAGTTCTGGTGGGACTCCAACGTCTTCAACCGCACCCGTGATGTCATCCTCCAGACTCACGGCGTTGATATCGGCCTCCTTCAAAAGTGCGGTTGCGGCACCGAGTACACCCCGGGCGGCTACAACGACGTCACGCCCGATTACCACAAGATTCTGGCCAAAGGCATCAACGGCCTGCTGTCCGAAATCGACCAGCAACGGTCGAAACTTGACATCGGCAATCCTGACGACATCAATCGCTTCTACTTCTATCAGGCAGCATCCATGGCACTTAAGGGCCTGGTTTCCCTAGCCAACCGCTATGCTGCCCTAGCCGAGGAAATGGCGGTGCGCGAGTCCGACCCCAAACGCCGGGCGGAACTCGAGCGTCTGGCCCGCACCTGCCGCTGGGTGCCGGCCAACCCGGCCCGCGATTTCTTCGAAGCTCTCCAGTCGGTCTGGTTCGTCCACCTCGGCGTCTGGATTGAAGGCCCCTTCGTCCTTAACTGCCCACCATCGCGCCTCACACAGTACCTGTACCCCTTCTTTAAGAAAGACAGGGACGCGGGGAAGATTACAGACGAGGAAGCTATTGAGCTTCTCCAGTACTATTTCCTCAAAATTAACGGGCTTGCCCAAGTACTGCCGCCTCATGGCTTTGCCTGGTCGCAGAGCCGCCTTGGCCAGCATGTCTGCCTTGGCGGTTACACACCCGACGGTGAGGATGCCACCAACCATCTCGACTGGCTGGTGCTCGAAGCCCAGCAAAGGCTCCGCCTGCCCGAGCCGCTGGTTGACCTGCTCTACCACAACCGCATGTCGGGCGATTTCCTGATGAAATGCGTCGATCTCATCAAGACCGGCATCGGTCAGCCGGCCATGCATAACATCGACAAGGCCATCGCCAGCCACCTTCATCACGAGAAGATGCCGCTGGAAGAAGCCCGCAACGTCTCCGTCATCGGCTGTGTCCAGACTCAGATACCCGGGTATTCGGCTACCCCGTGGGAAGGCGGCTTCAACACCGCTAAAATGCTTGAACTGGCTCTCAACGACGGCAAAGACCCGCTCACCGGCAACCAGCTTGGTCCGCACACCGGTGACCCTGCGACCTTCAAGACCTATGATGAGTTCTATGCCGCCTACCTCAGGCAGCTAGAGCATTTCATAACGCTCCAGCGCACCGTCAGCCGCACCGCCTGGAACATCATGCGCGATTTCCCCCTGCCCTTTGCATCCGCCACCGCCAACGACTGCATTGCCACCGGTAAAGACGTCATGGACGGCGGCATCCGCTACAACCAGGCCAATGGCACCACCTTTGTCGCCGGCATCGATACCGCCAACTCGCTGGCGGCCATCAAAAAACTGGTCTACGAAGACAAGAAGCTGACGATGGAACGGCTCAAAGAAGCTCTTGCCGCCGACTTTGTCGGCTACGAGGATGTCCAGCGGATGTGTTTGGACGCCCCGAAGTACGGCAACGATGATGATTATGCCGACTCCATCGCCAGAAACCTCTTTGAAGCCTGCTACCGGTTCCACCAGCGCTTCCCGGACTACCTGGGGCGTCCTTCCAAGCCCGAGGCCTACTCGGTTACCGTCCACTTCGCCGTCGGCCGCTTTACCGGCGCCCTACCGTCCGGCAGGAAGGCGCGCATCCCGCTTACTGATGCCAGCGTCTCTGCTCAGCCCGGCACCGACAAGAACGGCCCGACGGCGCTGGTCAAATCGGCGGCCCGCGTCATTGACACCACCAAATGGGGCGGCAACCACCTTAACATGAAGTTCCATCCCAGTGCTCTGGCCGGGATTGAGGGCAGCCGCAAGCTGCTATCTCTGGTCAAGACATACTTTGATCTCGGCGGATTCCACGTCCAGTTCAACTGCGTCAAATCCGAGACCCTGCGCGATGCCCAACTCCACCCCGACAAGTACCGCGACCTGGTCGTCCGGGTTGCCGGCTTCTCTGCCTTCTTCATCCACCTTGACCGGGAGGTCCAAGACGAAATCATCAAGCGCACCGAGCTGAGCTTCAGGTAGTCATGAGGACTTCAAAGTCTCTTGACAAGATTTAGCCCTTCAACTTGTCCAGGTATACAATCTACTGCTGAACAGCGATAGGCCTGAGGAGTCTATCCGCGACTGCTCATGCCAGAGTAAACCGGTCAGGAGTTCAAGATGCTAGTCGGCGACATCATCAGGACCACCGCCCTCCGCTACCCCTCGAAGGTCGGCATCGTCTTCGAAGGCCGTGACTACTATACCTGGGCAGAGATGGACCGCCGGGCCAATGCCATGGCCAACGGCTTAGTTGCTCTGGGACTTAACAAAACAGACCGGGTGGCCATACTCTGCCGCAACTGCCCGGAGTACCTCGTCTTCTACTTCGCCTGTGCCAAGGCCGGCCTCGTCGCTGTCCCGCTCAATACCTGGAACAAGGAGAAAGAACTGTCATTTCTTCTCAACGACTCCGGCGCCCGGGCGCTTATCGTCGATGAGCAGTTCACAGATATCGTCAGCAAAACAGACACGCAGTGCGTCCGGCACTTTGTCGGCTTCGGTCGCAAACACCCCTACCCGCACGACCTCAACCGTCTGCTGGCCGAATCGCCGGCAACCGAACCCGTAGCCGACATCAGCGAAGACGACCTCTTCGCCCTGTCATATACCAGCGGTACTACCGGTCGACCCAAGGGCTGTATGATCACCCATCGAAACAGCGTCGCTGCGGTCACCCGCATGGCCATGGAACTGCGCGTCATGCCCCACAGCGTGTACCTGCTTCACGCCCCGATGTTCTTTGCCGCCGGCGGCGGCGGACGGCTGACACCGGTACTACGCGGCTGCCGCACCATCCTGATGCAGTACGAAGTCACCGCTGTCCTCAAGGCCATCGAGCGCGAGCGTGTCACCCACTTCACCGGCAGCCCGACGCCCATCAAGCGGCTTGTTGAGCACCCTGACACCGCAAAATACGACCTCAAAAGTGTGCAGGTCATCGGGCTCACCGGTGGGCCGCACTCGCTGACCGAAATCCAGGGCATCGAAAAGGTCTTCGGCCACGTCTGGTACAGTTCCTGGGGCATGAGTGAGACCTGCGCCTGCGGCTCAATGCTCCAGCCTGAAGAAGTACACCTCAACGGCCCGACCGCCAGGCGCGCCGCTTCAATCGGAATCGCCCAGTTCGGACTGGAAATGAAGGCCGTGGATGAAAGCGGCAAAGAAGTCCCGCACGACGGCAAGACGCCCGGCGAGATCATTATCAAAGGCGATATCGTCACCAGAGGCTACTGGAACCAGCCGGAAGCCACCGCCGAGACGATTAAGAATGGCTGGCTCCACACCGGCGACATCGGCACCGTCGATGAAGACGGTTATATCTACATTGTTGACCGGAAGAAGGACATGATTAAGAGCGGCGGCATCCTGATATCGGCGCGGGAGGTCGAAGAGGTTATCTATACCCACCCGGCCGTTGCCCTGTGCTGTGTGGTCGGCGTCCCCGACCCGGAATGGGGCGAGACACCCAAGGCGGTGGTAGTCCTCAAGCCGGGCATGAGCGCTGACGCAGGCGAGATTATCGAACTGTGCCGCAGGAATCTTGCTTCTTACAAAAAACCGACCTCGGTCGAATTCGTCGACAGCCTGCCGGTAAACGCCAGCGGCAAGATAGTCAAGAAGGATGTCAGGGAGCGTTACTGGAAAGACCAGGAAAAGCGGGTGGCCTAGGTTGGCCCTCTTTGCTGGCTTCCTTTTGCAGAAGGGAGAACCCCTTTCTTTCCCTTTGCTTCATGAATAGGAGAGGGCTGGAGTGAGGGTGAAAACCAAGTAATGAAACTTAACTGGAAACTCCTCGAACCCGGCGTCTGGGGTGCCAGCGTACCCGAAGGTCTGGACTTCATCATCGAGGAAACGAAAAACGGTGTCACCGGCGAGACGCTCTACCAGGCCACCCAGTTGACCCGTACCTGTTGCTCGAGTACGGAAAACCGCATCCGACGCTTCCCGACCTTTGAAGAGGCAGGGGCTTTCCTGGAAGACCTTGCCGCTGAACAACTGGGGCTCAAAAAGCGCCAGACTTAAACAGTCTTATTATTACCTGATGGGGGTTTCGTCCCCGTCGGCGGTACACCGGTACTGGCACTGGCCTGCAGGCCCATCAGGCCGGTATTCGCCTTACCCAGGAGCGCCCGCATGTCCGAGCGTGAGTTGTCCAGCATGGTGATAGCCTTTGACAGCCGCCCCTCAAGCTCTTCCTGCAACCCTCTGATGCTGTCCTGTGCCGTCCTCAGGTAGACACCGAGCCGTTCCAGGTCGAGAGTCTGGGACGTTTTCAGCGCCGTCTGGAAGACGAGAAGCAGATAAGGGACAAACATGCTGTGACCAAGAACGATGACGCCGTAGTCCTGATACACCCTGGGCAGGATGCCGCCGCAGAGTGCGTAAACGGCATCAGGCACCACTGCCAGCCCGAAGTCAGTGGTACGGCTTGGCTCAAGGTACTTCCGTACCTCTCGCGCCTTAGCCTCCACCGCATCTTCGATAGCTGACTTCAACATTATCCTCTTGCCGGCGTCATCGGTCGAACACAACTCTTCCAGAAGCGCCGTCGCCGGCCATTTGCTGTCGATCGGCAGGACCAGACTGTTTGGCAAACGGAGGCCGAACTCGACTGTCCTGTTCCCAACCCTAAAATCACGCACCTGCCACTCGGCAGGCAAAGCGGCAAGCGCCGTTTCCAGCACATTCTCCCCGGCGGCGCCCTTGTCTGGCGCACCCACCATCAACACTTCAAGCCGCTGGATAGCGCCGGCCGTCCTCTGTTCCAATTCCTGCCTGGCCCTGGCCTGCGACTGCACCTCGGTCAGGGCCACCCCCAGGCTGGCAAGGCTCTGATTGGCGGCGGACTGCCCCCTCTCTATTACAGAAATCCGCTCCGCCAGCCTGGTCAGCTCCACCTGCACCGAAGAATCGACTCTGCCAGTTGAGGCAGAGCGTCGGACAACCACCAGCGCCAGCACGACAATCCCGATGCTGAGCAGGACCAGGACGGCAATCAGGAATAGTTCCATAACTCTCTATTTGAGCCCTATCTTCCTGAGCAACGCTTTCGGGTTCTCAACCAGCACCTGTTTCGCCTGCATTTCGGTCAATCCGGCATCATTCACTATTTTCCGCAGCAGGTCGGGATTAAGCAGGTCCTCATCGGAATGGGCATCGGAGTTAACCAGAAGCTTTGCACCGGCTCTAAGCGCCACAGCCGCCACATCGGCATTGGCGACGTTGTGGCCGCGCCGGCCGGAAAGCTCGATAAACACACCCGTCTTCGCCGCCAGTGCCGCCTCTTCGGCTGTCAACCTGCCGGGATGGGCCAGGATATCGACGTATTTCGAGCCGAGCGCCGCCAGGTTCGTCCCCTTTTCCACCGGCTCGCTTACCGTCTCCCCGTGTGCCACCACAATCAAGGCGCCAAGTCGCTTCGCCTCGCAGGCGACCTCATCAACCGCCGCCGGCGGCAGGTGGGTAAGTTCAATCCCCGGGATGGCCGCGATATTCCAGTGTTCATTCGCCAGCTCGCAATCGCGGCTGACTTCAGCGATAATCCGCCCCATGGAACCCGGCCCGGCATGGTCAGTAACTCCTAAGGCGGCATAACTATTGACAACAGCGTAGCGTATCAGTTCAATTGGTGATAAAATACCGTCGCTCAAAAAGGTATGGGCATGAAAATCGTAAATCATGACGTAAACCATAGCACATACCTTCGACTTCATTCAAGGCGTCCGGACTGTCCCGGACAGCGCGGCACTTCTGAGTCACGGAGTACATGACAAGAGATGTTCAAACGAATCCTGGCGGCCCTTGACGGATCTCAGCTTGCTGAGAACTCCCTGCCCTACGTGAACGATCTGGCCGGACGCTTTCGCTCACAGGTCCACCTGGTGACCGTAACCGGCGAAACGGACCGGGGGCTCGGCATGGAACGCGTTTTCGAAGCCTATCTGGCGCGTATTGCCGACCGGCTCAAAGAGAACAACATTACGACGAAGACGGCGCTCCTTTCCGGCACCCCCTCGGAGGAAATCCTCAAATACGCTGAGGAGAACAAGATCGATCTTATCTCCGTCACCAGCCTTGGCAAGGGAGGCCCCGGCCGCTGGAACCTCGGCAGTGTCGCCGAGAAAGTCGGTGAAGCGTCTCCGGTGCCGGTACTGCTCATCCCGGTAAACAGCAGCGGTAAGAAGCCTTCGGGACCATTTTTCACGAAGATCCTGGTCCCTGTGGATGTCTCCGAGCTTGGCGGTGCCGCCCTGCCCTGTGTCTTCGCCCTCGGTCCCAAGGCCAGGTCCTCGGTCATCCTGCTCTACGTCGAGCCAACGCCGTACGCTCCGACCCAGCTTGCCCGGAAGTATTATGAGGAGACTGCTGAGTACCTGCGTAAGAACGTGCGCAAGTACCTGGAAAAGACCGTCAAAGACATGCGCCAGGACGGGATTGAGGCAGGGTACGACATTGTGACTGGCGACCCCGCTGAACAGATACTTAACTATGCCAGCAAGAAAAAGATGTGCGACCTGATTGCTATGTCTACCCACGGGCGTACCGGCATCGTCCGGTGGGCGCTCGGCTCGGTGGCCAATAAAGTGCTCCATGCCACCACGATCCCATTACTGCTGGTCAGGGCGCCAGGCGCCGTCTGTCCAGTACCGGAGGCGAATTGAGTATGGTAAAGAAAACTGCCAGGACTGCTACTTCAGAAAGGAGCGGGGTGACCGGGAATAAGAAAATCAACGTGGCCATCATCGGCGCCGGCAACTGTGCCTGCGCCCTCGTTCAGGGCGTCCACTATTACAAAAACGCCAAAGCGGACGAGTTCGTGCCCGGTTTGATGCACGTCAACCTCGGCGGCTACCATGTCAGCGATATCAACTTTGTCGCCGCCTTCGACATTGACAAGAACAAGGTAGGCAAAGACCTCTCCGAGGCCCTGTTCACCTACCCGAACAACACCTACAAGTTCTGCGATATTCCCAAGCTGGGCGTCAGGGTGGAGCGGGGTATGACCCATGACGGCCTGGGCAAATACCTTTCCCAGATTATCCAGAAGGCCCCCGGCCCCACCGCCAACATTGTTAAGATCCTTAAAGAGACCAAGACTGATGTTGTTATCAACTACCTGCCGGTCGGCTCCGAAATGGCCACCAAGTGGTACGTCGAGCAGGTGCTCGATGCCGGATGCGGCCTGGTCAACTGCATCCCGGTCTTCATCGCCCGCGAGCCCTACTGGCAGAACCGCTTTGCTGAAAGAGGCCTGCCGGTTATCGGCGACGACATCAAGTCGCAGGTCGGCGCCACCATCGTCCACCGCGTCCTGACCCGGCTCTTCCGCGACCGCGGCGTCCGCCTCGAGCGTACCTACCAGCTCAACTTCGGCGGCGACATGGACTTCTACAACATGCTGGAACGGGAGCGGCTGGAATCAAAGAAGATTTCCAAGACCAATGCCGTCACCTCCCAGCTTGATTATGAACTCCCGCCAGGGGCCATCCACGTCGGCCCCAGCGACTACGTACCCTTCCTGGAAAACCGCAAATACTGCCACATCAGGATGGAAGGCCGCACCTTCGGCGATATCCCGCTCAATCTGGAGCTCAAGCTTGAGGTCTGGGACTCGCCTAACTCGGCCGGCGTCGTCATTGACGCCGTAAGATGCTGTAAGCTGGCCCTCGACCGCGGCCTCAAGGGCGCCCTGGTAGGCCCGTCTTCTTACTTCATGAAATCACCGCCCATTCAATACCCGGACGATGAGTGCCGCCGCCGTGTCGAGGACTTTATTGCTGGCGGGCAGAACCAGTCCCCGCTGACCCTGCCCGGATAAGAGGACCGGAGCGGCCGTAGGTTCCCTCACTTGCAAGGCGTGTCGCAGACCCCGGTTGCGACACGCCTGTGTGCTGATGAGATGAAAGTGACCGGAGTCGAAGACGCGCCAATGAAAGCTGAGATGCAGGCATGACCACGCCAGCCGCCGACACTGCTGACCAGCGCAAGCTGAAAATCGGCATCGTCTGCCCTTACGACTACTGCCACCCGGGCGGCGTTGTCCTGCACATCTCCCACACCGCCCGCGAGTTCATGAAAATGGGACACGAGGTCAAAATCATCTCCCCGGTCTCGAAAAAGGGCATCAGCTACTTCGGCGAGGAAGTGATACCTGTCGGCCGTCCCTTCCCCTGGCCCAACGCCGGGGCGATCGCCCGGATTCCTATAACCCCCTGGCTCGGTTTCCAGACACACCGCGTACTCCACCGGGAGAAATTCGATATCCTTCACATCCACGAGCCGTATACACCGATGCTCGCCTGGAGTGCTATCAATGAATCGCCCAGCGTCAATATCGCCACCTTCCATGCCTATCACACCAAACCACGCGGCTACTGGATTGGCAAGCCGGTGCTGATGTGGGCCTCGAAGAAATTATCACGGAAGATTGCCGTTTCCAACGCCGCTTTACGCTTTGTCAGCCGTCATTTGCCGGGAGACTATCTCATCGTTCCTAACGGCGTTGACACTGACCGCTTTTCCTGCGACGTCAAACCAAAGCCGGAACTCCGGGACGGCAAGCTCAACATTCTTTTCGTCGGCCGCTTCGAAAAGCGGAAGGGCGTGCCCTATCTCATCGAAGCCTATGCCAGGGTCAAGAAGGAGTTGCCCGATACCCGGCTCATCCTGGTCGGCCCGGGCAAGCTCCTGCGGCGGCAGTGCGAGGAGATGGTTGCCGGGTACGGGCTGAAAGATGTCAACTTCGTCGGTTTCGTGCCAGGGACGGAACTACCCGGCTACTACCGGGCGGCTGACGTCTTCTGCTCGCCAGCTCTCCACGGAGAAAGCTTCGGCATCGTCTTAATTGAGGCCATGGCAAGCTGTGTGCCGGTCGTGGCATCCGACATCGACGGCTACAACAGTGTGCTCACCCACGAGAAAGAAGGCCTGCTGGTACCGCCACGAGACCCGGACAGGCTCGCCGAGGCGCTGTTGCGGTTGCTTAAGGACCCGGCTCTGCGCCAGCAGTACGCCGAGGCCGGCAAGGCCAAGGCACGTGATTACAGCTGGAAGAACATCGCTCGCAGGCTCATGGACATCTATCTTGATGCCCTTCGGGAGGCCGGGAGATGAGCGGTCTTCAGGGCCTTCGTGAATCGGCGGGCAGGCGCATCAGCCTTCCGATAGCCAGATGGCTCGCCCGCACCGGAGTTACTCCAAATCTCCTTACCACCATCGGTCTGGTCATCAACCTTATCTCGGCGGTGGTGGTCGCCGCCGGCAACTTCCTCGCTGGCGGACTACTGGTGCTTTTCTCCGGCCTTTTCGACCTGCTGGACGGGGCCGTCGCGCGCCATACCGGCAAGGTCACCAGATTCGGTGCTCTTTTCGATTCCACCGTGGACCGGATTACCGAAGGAGCGCTTTTCTTCGCTCTGGCCTGGTATTACCTGCCGCAGGACAAGAGTCTTGAAGTGCTCCTGGCTTTTCTGGCTATGGTCGGTTCTTTCGTTATCAGCTACATCAGGGCACGGGCCGAAGGTCTGGGCATTGAATGTAAAGTGGGCGTCTTCACCCGCGCCGAGAGGGTGGCCATTCTGGTCCTTGGCCTGCTCTTCAATCAAATGTTCATCGCCCTGCTCCTCCTGGCCGTGCTCACATTCGTCACCGTAGTCGAACGGATGGTCCATGTCTGGCGGGAAAGCAGAAAGCTGACCGGAGTCAAGTCATGAGGGATTCGACACTGCAGTGGGGTCTGACGGCGGCGACCATCATCATCGTGCTCCTCGTCATCATCGCCATTGTCGCAGGCTGGCTGTGGCCGCCCTGGGCTATTCTGGTCGGCATTGTTATTGAAGCCGCTGTGGCTGTCCCTCTGATATACTTTTGGGGCAAGGACTACATGAGCCGCACTTAGAAAGCGGGGTAAGAGAAATGTCCGTAATTGCGGTCATCGGCACCCAGTGGGGCGATGAAGGTAAAGGTAAGATAATTGACCTCCTCAGCGAGAAAGCCGATATGGTCGTACGTTTTTCCGGCGGCGACAATGCTGGCCATACCGTCATCAACCCGCGGGGAGACTTCAAACTGCACCTCGTTCCCTCCGGCATCTTCTATAAAAGCGCCACCTGCATCCTTGGTAACGGCGTCGTCATCAACCCCGCCTCCCTGATAGCCGAAATCGACGACCTGGAGAAGCACGGGGTGGATACCGCCCGTCTTTTCATCAGCGACCGTGCCCACCTCATCATGCCCTACCACCTTGTTCTGGACCGGCTGGAAGAACAGCGGCGTGGCCAGAGCGCCATCGGCACCACCCTCAAAGGCATCGGGCCGGCCTTCACCGACAAGTACGCGCGGCAGGGCATCCGTGCCGGCGACCTCCTTGACCGGCAAGCCTTCAAGGCGCGACTTGCCTCCGTGCTCGAGCTCAAAAACGCCATCATTGAAAAAGTCTACGGAGGACAGCCTCTGTCCCTCGAAGAAATCTTCAAACAGTACTGCGCCTATGCCGACCGCCTCGGTCCGAAAATCCGGCCGACCGAAGCCATGATTCAGGACGCCATATCAAAGAAGCAGTCCGTCCTGCTTGAAGGCGCCCAGGGGACACTCCTCGACCCGGACTTCGGGACTTACCCCTACACCACATCGTCATCTCCCCTTTCCGGAGGCGCCGCCATCGGGGCCGGTTTGGCACCATGCCAGATAGACCAGGTCGTGGGGGTGGCCAAGGCCTACACTACGCGCGTCGGCAGTGGCCCGATGCCCACCGAACTCAAGGACGAGACCGGTGAATTGATAAGAGAACGGGCACAGGAATTCGGCACAACCACCGGCCGGGCACGCCGCTGCGGCTGGTTCGACGCTGTGGCAGTGAAGTTCGCGGCACGCATCAACGGTCTGAATTCAATCGCTTTGACCCGACTCGACATACTGGATGTCTTCCCTACCGTAAAGATATGCACCGGCTACAAAGTCAATGACAAAGTGATAGACTGGTTCCCCGGTGACATCGCAGTATTGGACAAGTGCCAGCCGGTCTACGAGGAACTTCCGGGCTGGCAGGCGCCGACGAGCGGAATACGGGAATACAAGAGACTACCGCCTCAGGCCCGCAAGTACGTTGAGCGGCTGGAAAAGCTACTATCCTGCCCGACCAGCATCATCTCGGTCGGGGCACGGCGGGAGGAAACCATAACCATCCGGCGGCTTCCCTAGATAGATGGGAATCCTTGGATGGTCATGCCCTTCTGAAACATAAACTATTACGATAGGAAGTCTGAGAGGGAGAGCGTCCCCTTCAAGAGATACTCCTTCACTGCAGGGAGACAGGTGTCAACCTGGCGCATAATCGATGCCAACCTTAACAGAGCGAGTGAGGGACTGCGTGTCCTTGATGACATTGCGCGCTTTGTCCTCGACGACGCAGAGCTGAGCAGGGAACTGCGCGCCATCCGCCACGACATCGTGAACGCCGCCGCAAGCGTCACCAGCGAACTGCTGAAGCACCGGGATTCAGAAGAAGACGTCGGAGTCGAAGCCGAAGGAACGCCCAAAAAGGATATTGCTGCCCTGGCCCGGGCCAACTTTAAGCGGGTCCAGGAAGCACTGAGGGTGCTCGAGGAAACAGCTAAACTTCCGGAGACCCGCGGCAAGCTCGATTCCGACCATTTCCGCAAGGCACGCTTTACTGCGTATACGCTGGAAAAACAGACGCTCCAGAAACTGCTGAGACGCGCCAGGTAGGACTTCCCCCTTTTGCTGGATGCTTCGCCCCACCCCTTCTTCGCTCAGGGCTCCGTTTCAACCGGTGTGACGTCTTCCTTCTACGTCTCTCATGGATGGCAACGGACGCCCTACAAGTCTTACAGGGAACCGGCCTATATCCCCAGTTCAGCCTTGGTCCTGAGGAAGCGGATAACGTTGTCCCGGGCAATCATGCCGATAATGCGGCCGTTTTCTACCACAGGAAGCTGGTTGATGTCGTGCTCGTCCATGCGTTCGAGCAGGTTGATAGCCGGGTCGTCCGGACTTACCCACTTGAGCTTGCTGGCCGGAGTCATGATATCGGCAACCCGCGTCCTGTCCCAGGTCTCCTTCGAGGCCATCTTGATGTCGGACAGGCTGACTATACCCAGGAGTCTCCCCTGATCGAGCACGAACACACAGCGCCTTCCGGTGGGCAGGATATGGTCGTGCACCAGCTGAGAAACTGACACATCCGGCGATATGGAAGCGCAGTCCGAGGTCATCACATCGCGGGCCTTATAATCGCGAAGCGCCTCTTTGAGCGCCGCCTGGCGCTGGCTGGAGCTGGCGGCACTTTCCAAAAACCAGCCGATAAAGGCCAGCCACAGCCCGGCGAACCAGTCCTGGGTAAAGAGCACCACAATACCGCCGAAGATAAAGAGATAGGCTACCACGCGGCCCACCGCCGTCGCCACCCTGGTGGCCTTAGCATAATTGCCGCTGACCATCCAGATGATGGAGCGCAGGACACGGCCACCGTCAAGCGGAAAGCCGGGAAGCAAATTGAATGTGCCAAGCGCAAAGTTAATATAAGCCAGCCAGCCAAGAAAGACACCGGCCAATTCGTATCCGGCGGCCGCCGTAATACTCGCAAGCCCGAAAAATATTCCGGCCAGAGCGTAGCTGGAGACCGGCCCCATGATGGCCATGACCAGCTCGGTGCTGGGGCGTCCAGCTTCCCTGGTAATCTGGGAAACACCACCGAAGACGAAAAGAGTGATATCTTTGACCGGGATGCCGCTCTTAACGGCAACGATGCTGTGAAACAGCTCATGAATAATAATGGAGACGAAAAAGAGCAAGCTGGTGATTATGCCAAAGAAGACCCGCTCAATCAGCGGATACCCCGCCGAGCCGGGCACGTATGTTATCAGCGATACCGTTATCAGGACAAAAATGATAACCCAGGTGTAATGCATCCTTATCGGAATTCCAAACACCTCCCCGATTTTCCAAGCACTGCCCATGTTATCCTCCTGCAAGCGCGTAGCCAATCATTTTGTAGACAAGGCTGGCGGCCAGATAAACGCAGGCCGATGGCCCCTCGTCCGGACAAAGCTCGACCACGTCAAAGCCCGCAATGCGCCTTACCTGACTCACCCTCCGTAGCAACCCGAGTGTTTCGTACCATTCCA
>DAOUCU010000107.1:0-33866 GCA_034431935.1 Dehalococcoidia bacterium
GGAGCCGCGATACTGGCCAAAGCCGAGGTGGCCTGATAGGGCGACTCCATCAACGGACCATACCTTCGACTCCGGACGCCGGTTGACAGCAGTTTCCAGCCGGTGTATGTTAATCGCAAGCGATACTGATTATCAGGAGCAGAGACATGAACTACGGACGTGAACTTTTAAAGGGGAACACGGACTCCCTGCTTTTGTCCGTAATCGGCCGTGAGCCGATGTATGGCTATCAAATCATCAAGGAACTGGAAAAACGGAGCAGCGGCTACTTCCAGTTCCGCGAGGGTACGCTGTATCCGGCGCTTCACCGGCTGGAAAAGGCGGGACTGGTGATAGGCCAGTGGAAGAAACTGCCGAGCGGGCAGGACCGTCGCTACTACACCCTAACTGATAAGGGCCGCCAGGCCCTCGAGGAGAAGTTGAGCGTCTGGCGCGGCTTCTCAACGGCAATCAATGCCGTAGTATCTCCCACTGGTGCCTAGAGGGTAAGATTTGATCAGCAGGCTAAACATCTATCTGGAGACAGTCAGGGCTTCGTTGAAGCTTGACCCTGCGGCCAAGCAGATTGTGTTGCGTGAACTGCGCGCCCACTTCGAGGACAAATGGGCGGAACTAAAAAGGCAGGGGATCCCCGATGAGCTGGCGGCTGATAAAGCAATGCGGTCACTAGGATCGCCCAGACTAGTGGCCCAGCAGTTGCTGGAGGTGTACGGCCATGGTACGTGGCGGCAGGCCGTGGTTGCCGCCATGCCTCACCTGATTGTCGCCTGGTTACTTGCCATCCGGGCATGGCAGGAAATTAACTGGATTTCAGGTACTCTGCTCGTATTGACGATCCTGGGGCTGGTTACGGTTGTCATCTACGGATGGTGGCAGGGAAAGCCCACCTGGGTCTTCCCCTGGCTTGGATATTATATGATTCCAGTCATAGCCGCGGGAGTTCTTATCGTCTCCTTACCGGACCGTCTGAACTGGATTGTTGGCTTCGTCTACATACCCCTGGCTATTTGCGCCCTCTATTACATAGTCAGGCAAACACTGCAGGAAGACTGGTTGCTGGCGACTCTGATGCTCCTCCCCATGCCCGTAGTGCTTACCTGGATTCTGATGCTTGGCTCGACCATTTATGCCGATTCCGACTTATTTGTTTGGCAGTTCTCAATGAAAGCTCCAGCCATGGCACTGAGCTTCCTGGCACTGGCAGTGATGTCAGCTACCTTCATCCGCGTCAGACAACGCCGCGTTAAAATAGCCGCACTACTAACCCCGGAAATTGGCATATTTATACTCCTGGCACTGACCAGCGAAAACTCCTTCGGCTTTGTCGGCTGGCTCCTGCTCACGTCCGGCTCCCTTGCCTTTCTCCTTACTCCACGGCTGCTTGAGCACCGCCTGAAGTAGACTGCCCCAAACCCCGATACCGCTCCACTTCACTGAAAAGACAACCGCAATACTGCTGACGGTAGAGCCCCATCGGCTTGGTAATGCCGCGGCTGTCACTGAACCGCTTTCTCAGATCGGCATAAAGGAAAATGACTCCGGAATCGGCTGCAGTGGCTTCCCCGGTTTGCTTCGCCAGTTCATGCTTCTGGTAAGGACTGATGAGGATGGTGGTAGAAAAGGCGTCAAAGCATCTGTCACGGGCAACAGACGCCGTCCGTGACATACGAAGCCTGAAGCAGTGGCGGCAGCGGTCACCTTCATGTCCGACCACAGCACGGAAAAACTCGACGATATCATAACTATCATGCCTGATGAGCGCTGTGCCGCTGCTACTGGCGAGCATTTCAACAGCGCCGAGACGTTGCTGGTGCTCCAGATAGGGATGGATGTTCGGGTTATACCAGAAAGCGGTGACCGAGTACCCCTGATTGCGCCAGTGTTCGATACTGTAGGCGCCGCAGTGAGCACAGCAGATATGGAGAAGAAGTGATGGCATGTCAGCTAGAGCAGTGTGCCTTGAGGCGGCTCGCCCTTCCTGTTGTAGCGAATACCAAGATGCTCGTAGGCAAGACGGGTAGCCATGCGGCCACGCGGCGTCCGCTCGATAAATCCGAGCTGGAGCAGGTATGGCTCATAGACATCCATGATGGTGTCCGACTCTTCACTGATGGAAGCTGATATGGTCTCAAGCCCCACCGGTCCGCCATCGAACTTGGTGATGATAGTTTTCAATACCTTGTAGTCGGTTTCATCCAGACCGATAGGGTCGATTTCAAGCCGGGCAAGGGCTTCCAGAGCCACTTTCTCGGTGATGATTCCGCCCGCCTTGACCTGAGCGTAATCCCGGACGCGTTTGAGAAGACGGTTGGCAACCCGTGGCGTACCACGGGAGCGGCGGGCAATCTGAGCTATGGCTGGCTTATCCGCTTCTACTTTGAGGATGCGCGCGGACCGTTTCAATATGGCCTGGATAGACGCTTCGTCGTAGAAATCGAGACGATAGACAGCACCGAAACGGTCTCGCAGGGGAGCACTCAACAGAGCGTAGCGAGTTGTTGCTCCGACAAGGGTGAAGCGTGGAAGCTGGAGACGGATGCTGTCGGCCCCGGGCCCCTTGCCAAGGACTATGTCCATGACAAACTCTTCCATGGCCGGATAGAGTATCTCCTCGACAGTGCGGTTAAGCCGGTGTATCTCGTCGATAAAGAGGAGGTCATTAGGCTGGAGATTGCTCAGGATAGCCGCGAGATCACCGGGGCGTTCAATAGCCGGACCCGAGGTAACCTTAACATTCACCCCCATCTCGGCGGCAACGATGTAGGCAAGGGTTGTTTTACCGAGTCCTGGAGGGCCGTAGAACACCACGTGGTCAAGCGCCTCACCGCGCTTTTTGGCAGCGGCGATAGCAATTTCCAGGTTGCCCTTTACCTTGTCCTGACCGACAAACTGAGAGAAACGCCTGGGACGGAGGCTGGTGTCAAGCGAAATGTCCTCATCGCTCGGTTTGCCGGAGACAACACGCAATCCAAACCTCGGCGGATTTATTTATTTTCCTGCTCTTCGGAGTCACCGGTCCTAGTCGTCTCGGCGAGTGGCGCTGGTTGTTCGGCGATGGCCACGGTGCTATCCGGGTGTTCCGCTGATGGAAGCGAATCGGTACTCTCTACAGATAAGGCGGCCTCAAGACGAGGCGGGGCAGGCGCCGGTTCTTCCACAAGGAATCGAGCCGGTATCAGTTTGCCGATGATGACGTTCTCCTTGAGACCAAGGAGTTTGTCCGTACGCCCGGCGATGGCGGCCTCAGTAAGAACGCGGGTTGTCTCCTGGAACGATGCCGCGGCCAGCCAGCTGTCAGTATTGAGAGATGCCCGCGTAATCCCGAGCAGGACTGTCTGAGCCGTAGCAGGCTCACCGCCCTGAGCCAGGACACGGGCATTGATATCTTCATACCTGTGACGCTCAATCAGCTCACCGGGAAGAAGTTCGGTGTCACCGGAGGTCTCCACCCGGACACGGCTGAGAAGCTGGCGCACGATAACCTCGATATGCTTCTCGTTAATATTGACGCCCTGAGAGCGGTAGACCTTTTCAACCTCGCTAACAAGGTAGCGCTCCACGGCCTCGCGGCCGCTGATGCGCAGGATATCGTCAGGATTGACCGGGCCGTCAGTGAGCTGGTCGCCGGCTTTAACCTTGGCATGATTTTCAATCTTAATACGCGCGGCGGAGGGAATCACGTACTCCCGTTCCTCTTTCCCCTCGTAGCGAACGTAAACACGCTGTCCCTCCACCGTAACCTCACCAGATACGCGGGCCAGAACCGGAGCAGCCACCACCTCGGCCGACTTTTTGCTCCTTGGTTTAGCCGGTGCCGGCGGACTCGCTATGAGATCCCCTGCCCTTATATTAGCCCCACTTTTAACATGCAATTCCATGCCATCAGGCACCGAGTACTCGTCTATATAAAACTCCGAGCTGGTAACTTTGATCTTTCGTTCCGTCTCGGTCTCGATGATTTCAGCTTCACCGTCGATTTCGGAAAGGATTGCCGCATTCTTCGGGTTTCTTGCCTCGAAGAGCTCCTCAACCCGGGGCAGACCGCTGGTAATATCCAGACCGACCACGCCGCCGGTATGGAAGGTACGCATCGTAAGTTGTGTACCCGGCTCACCGATACTCTGCGCCGCGATAATGCCGACCGCAGTGCGCATTCTTACAAGCTCCCGGCGCGCCAGGTCACGGCCATAGCATCTGCGGCAGACGCCTCGGGGGGTCTTGCACGCCATGGGGGATCTCACTTCGACATGCCTAATCCCTGCGCCAACTATCCTTCTAGCCTTGTCCTCCGTAATCTCCTCGTTGGCACCCACGATGACCTCTCCGGTCTGAGGATCAACTACGGGCTTGAGGGCAAGTCGTCCGACCACGCGTTCCTGTAATGATGGCAGAAGGCCCTTTTCTTCCGGCTCCGACAGTGTAATGCCTTTGTTGGTGCCGCAATCCTCTTCCAGAACGATGACGTCCTGGGCCACATCGATGAGACGGCGCGTCAGGTAGCCACTATCAGAGGTTCTCAGGGCAGTATCGGCCAAGCCCTTCCGGGCACCGTGAGTCGATATAAAATACTCCAATACAGAAAGGCCTTCGCGGAAGCTGGCGCGGATAGGGAAATCTATGATGCGACCTGCCGGGTCAGTCATAAGACCGCGCATGCCGGCCATCTGAGTAATCTGGGATATGTTGCCTTTAGCGCCAGAGGTAGCCATCATGTAAATGCCGCCATAACGATCGAGAGACTGTGAGATGGTATCTTTGATGCGGTCAGTCGTCTGAGTCCAGACCTCGACGGCCTGATTGTACCTTTCATCCTCAGTGATCAAGCCCCGGTTATACTGGGTCTCAATCTGGCGGATGCTTTCCTCGGCTTTCTCGAGCAGTCTCGCCTTGGCTGCCGGCACCTCGATGTCTTTCATCGCAATGGTCGTGCCAGACTTCGTGGCATACTCGAACCCCAACCTCTTGAGATTGTCCAGTAATTCCGCGGTCTTCTCGTTGCCGAACAACTGGTGACATTCAGAAACAATCTTCTTAAGGCTGCCTTTATCAACACGGTCGTTGCGGAAGCGCATCTCCTCAGGCAGAAGGTCATTGAAAATTATTCGGCCGACCGTCGTCTTGACTGGCCTGCTTTCCGGCTTGAGGCGCACTTCAATTTCCGCACCGAGCTCAATAACTCCCAGCTCATAAGCCAGCTTGGCATCTTCCGGACTGGAACACTTCAAGCCTTCTCCTTTGGCCCTGGGCTTTTGCGAAGTCAGATAATAACAGCCGAGAACCATGTCAAGAGTCGGAGCCATAATCGGCTCCCCGGAGCTCGGCAGAAGCATATTGTGGGTACTTAGCATCTGCTCCCGGGCTTCCCTAATGGCAGCCCTGGAAAGCGGCACATGAACGGCCATCTGGTCGCCATCAAAATCGGCGTTGAAGGCGGAACAGACCAGCGGGTGAATCTGGATGGCACTACCGTCGATGAGCACCGGCTCAAAGGCCTGGATGCTCAGACGGTGGAGTGTTGGCGCGCGGTTAAGAAGCACCGGACGCTCTTTGACTACTTCCTCAAGCAGGTCACGCACCTCGGGACGGGCACGTTCAGCCTGGCGCCGGGCGCTCTTGATGTTGTGCGCAAAGCCTTGCTCCACAAGCCGGCGCATGATGAATGGCTTGAAGAGCTCAAGGGCCATGCGCTTGGGAAGACCGCACTGGTGCACCTTAAGTTCAGGCCCGACGACGATTACCGAACGACCGCTGTAGTCAACGCGTTTGCCCAGCAGGTTCTGACGGAAGCGGCCCTGCTTACCACGGAGCATATCAGAGAGCGAGCGAAGGCGATGAGTCCCGGCGCTCGCCATGGCACGGCCACGTTCGCCGTTATCAATGAGCATGTCTACCGCTTCCTGGAGCATGCGCTTCTCATTTCGGACAATGACTTCGGGAGCACCCAGCTCAATCAGACGGCGCAGGCGATTGTTGCGGTTGATGACGCGGCGGTAAAGGTCATTAAGGTCACTGGTTGCGAATCGTCCGCCATCGAGCTGGACAATAGGCCGTAGTTCGGGCGGCAGAACGGGCAGAACGGTCAGAATCATCCACTCCGGCTTGTTGCCACTGCGGCGCAGTGCTTCCACCACGCGAAGGCGCTTGCTCGCCTTCTTGCGGCGTTGTCCTGATGTCGAGTGGACTTCTTCAAGAAGCCGCGTGCGAAGGTCGTCAAGGTTGAGTTCTCTTAATATCTGCTGAATGGCCTCGGCACCAATCCCAGCGGTGAAGATTTCGCCATACCGGTCCCTCAAATCCTGGAGCTTCATGTCGGTCAGTAAATTGAGAGGCCTGAGATTCTCCAATTCGCCGACGGCGTTATTCTGCTCCTCAATGAGGCGAAGTTTTTCCTCCTCGAGTTTCGCATGAAGCTGGTTAACCTCAGCTATAATGCTTTCCCGCGGGGCGTCTTTGGATTCAGTTTCCTTAACACGATCACTGTAACTCTGCTCCAGTTCAGTCAACTTGGTGGCATAAGCCTTCTTAACTTCCTCAATCTTCGCATCTCGTGCGGCCGTATCGACAGTAATGATGATATGCTGAGCAAAATAGATCACCCTTTCGAGGTTGCGAGGGGAGATGTCAAGCAGAAGAGCAATACGGCTGGGTACTCCCTTTGCAAACCAGACGTGCGCTACCGGCGCGGCCAGCTCGATGTGCCCCATGCGCTCGCGGCGAACCTTAGAGCGTTCCACCGTTACGCCGCACTTATCACAGGTTACCCCCTTATAGCGGATCCTCTTATATTTGCCACAGTAGCATTCAAAGTCTTTGGTGGGGCCAAAAATGCGCTCGTCAAACAGCCCGTCTTTTTCCGGCCTGAGCGTCCGGTAGTTAAGTGTCTCGGCCTTGGTGACTTCACCGTAAGACCAGCTTCTTATCTGCTCCGGCGAAGCCAGGGAGATACGTACGGCATCAAAATCGTTAACTTCAGCCATGTCTGTTGTTCACCTCGAATTCAGAGCCTGGGTTTAGGCATCAATTTGCGGTCTTCCAGGAAACTAATCTTTTCCTCCTCTTCATTAAGGAGTTCTACCGCAAGCCCGAGACTGCGCAGTTCCATGAACAGCACCTTGAACGACTCGGGGACGCCCGGCTGGAGGATATCCTCACCTTTGACTATCGCCTCATAAGTTTTGGCACGACCTGAAACATCATCGGACTTGACCGTTAGAAGTTCCTGAAGGATATGCGCGGCGCCGTAGGCTTCCAGCGCCCAGACTTCCATTTCACCAAATCTCTGGCCGCCGAACTGGGCCTTGCCGCCGAGTGGCTGTTGAGTAATGAGGGAATAAGGACCAGTGGAGCGGGCGTGTATCTTGTCTTCAACCAGGTGGATGAGCTTCATCATGTAAATATTGCCGACGGTGACCGGATTATCGAACGGCTCCCCCGTCTGGCCGTCGCGAAGGGTCACCTTGCCAAAGATAGGCGGTGAAAGCCGGCGCTCGCGATAGAGACTCTCGACCTTATTTTCTACATCGGCATCAGAAAGATTCTTGCTGGCAACGCCATTGTCTTCCAGCCACAGTCTGAGACAGACATTCCTTGCAGTCCCCGGAAACGCGTCGCTAAAGACCTTCTCTGCCAAGTCCTTGAACCCACGCTCAGCCAGTTGTTCTTTGACGTGCTCGATTGCCCCGGCCAACTCGTTGCCTCCGCCGTTTTGCGACTGAGCAAAGCGTTGGATGAGCCAGGCGCGACCGAGGCTATCCTCAATCGATATGTCGCTGGCCCCATCGAAAATCGGGTTCAGTACTCTGAAACCAAGCATCTCGGCTGACCAGCCAAGATGCGCCTCCAGAACCTGACCGATATTCATGCGTGAGGGCACACCGATTGGGTTGAGTACAATGTCCACCGGCCGCCCGTCTGGCAGGAATGGCATATCCTCGACCGGCAATACCCGGGAGATAACACCCTTGTTGCCATGCCGTCCGGCCATTTTATCTCCCACGGATACCTTTCGTTTCTGGGCCACCCAGACACGGACCAGCTTGTTAACTCCGGGCGGAAGTTCGGAATGGTCCTCTCGTGAAAATACCTTCACGTCAATGACTTTGCCCCATTCCCCATGCGGTACCCTCAACGAGCTGTCCTTGACCTCGCGGGCCTTCTCTCCGAAGATGGCGCGGAGCAGTTTTTCCTCCGCGGTCAGTTCGGTTTCACCCTTCGGAGTAATCTTACCCACCAGGATATCTCCCGGTTCGACTTCAGCGCCAATTCGGATAATGCCATCCTGGTCGAGGTTACGGAGACTTTCTTCACCAACGTTCGGTATATCACGGGTGATCTCCTCATCTCCAAGCTTTGTCTGACGGGCTTCTACCTCGTGTTTTTCAATATGAATAGAGGTAAACTTATCCTCACGCACCAGCCGCTCGCTGATAACAATGGCATCCTCATAGTTGTAGCCTCGCCAGCTCATGAAGGCGCAGATAATGTTTTGACCAAGCGCCAATTCGCCATGGTCAGTGGCAGAGCTGTCAGCAAGAACCTGGCCTCTGGTGACTTTATCTCCCTTGTTGACAACGGGTCTCTGATTAATGCAGGTACCCTGGTTAGTTCGAATGAATTTCTGCAGATGGTAAACATGTTCGTTGCCGTCAGTCTCTTTGACGACAATTTCGGCACCGGTGACCGAGGTGACCTCGCCGTCAGCACGGGCAAAAACAACCTGACCGCTGTACTTAGCCACCTCGCCCTCCATGCCGGTAGCAATGAGCGGCGCCTCGGGACGAAGTAACGGGACGGCCTGCCTCTGCATGTTAGAACCCATCAGGGCGCGGTTGGCGTCGTCATGCTCGAGGAACGGAATAAGCGCCGCTGCGACGCTGAACACCTGTTTGGGGGAGACATCCATGAAGTCAATTTTGTCGATTGATTCCTTGGAATACTTCGGCCCTCGCCGCACTTCGACCTTGCTTTCAACAAACTCGTTACGCTCGTTTAGCGGGGCGTTAGCCTGAGCTATGGTGTAGTCTTCCTCTTTATCGGCAGTGAGGTACCGAACTTCGTCACTCACAAACGGCACCACATCCACAACGACCCTCGCTTTGGACTTGACAAGCTTGGCCACATCTTTTCTGTCAACAACCGTACCGGCAGGCAGCAACACCACACCTTGGGACTCGGCGGGCTTACTACCCCCGGCGGGCATAACGTCGTGTAAGACCTTCTTACCTTCAAGCTCTTTCAGATCCTCGGATACGTAGACCGTACGATTGCCTTCAGCTATTTTCAAAGGTAGAACCCGCACCGCCGGCGATGCCGTTGACAGACGTTTGACCGTATCCTTGCTGACGACTTCGCCCTCTTCAGCGATTACGTTGCCAAAGCTGTCGCTGATATCTTCCCGTATCGTCCAACCGATTATTGCCTCGTAGCTATTGGTAATGGCGTTAATGACGCGCCGGTACGGCGTTTCAATAAACCCATAGTCATTCACCGAGCCATAGATAGCCAGCGAGCCGATAAGACCGATGTTCGGGCCCTCCGGTGTCTCAATAGGACATATCCTGCCGTAGTGAGAATGATGAACGTCGCGCACATCGAAACCGGCACGCTCCCTGGAAAGACCACCCGGCCCCATTGCCGAGAGGCGTCGCTTGTGAGTGAGTTCGGCCAGCGGGTTGGTCTGGTCCATAAACTGCGAAAGCTGAGAGCCACCGAAGAACTCCCGAATAGCGGCGACAACCGGACGGATATTAATGAGTACCGTTGGCGTTGCCTGGTCGGACGGCACGATGCTCATCCGCTCCCTGATGGTCTTTTCCAGGCGCAGAAGACCGACGTGGAACTGGTTTTGAATAAGATGTCCCACTGTCCTTGCCCGACGGTTGCCAAGGTGGTCGATATCGTCAGCCGCCAGCTTACCATTGTTAATTAGAATCATCTGCCTGGTGATGGCGACGAAGTCGTCGCGTGTCAGCACCCGGGTATCGAGAGAAACATTCAGGCCAACCTTTTCCAGCTTCTTGTTGAGCTTGTAGCGACCTACCCTGCCCAGGTCGTAGCGTCTCGGGTTAAAGAAGAGATTGTAGATAAGGTTCTCAGCGTTATCCGCGTTTGGAGGGTCACCGGGACGCAGTCTCGCATAGATATCAACCAGAGCCTTAGTCTTGTCGGTGACGAGCGGGTCACGGTCAATTGTCGCCCGGATATAGTTGATAGTCGAGCCTTCTTGGAACGCCGCGAAGGCCTCTTCAAGCTCGGCATCGGTACCCAAGTCCATCGCCCGTAGAAGAGTAGTGACCGGTATCTTCCGCTTGCCATCAACCTTCGCCACGATGGCGTTCTGCCCGGATGTCTCGAACTCAAGCCAGGCACCGCGCTCGGGAATAAGCTTTGCCTGAGCCAGCAGCCTACCGGTTGAAGGATCTTCCTGGGTAGTGAAATAGACACCCGGGGAGCGCAGGAGCTGGCTTACTACCACGCGCTCGGCACCGCTGATGACGAAAGTCCCCTTATCGGTCATCATCGGAAAATCGCCAAAGAAGATCCATTGTTCCTTCTTTTCGCCCGTCTCCTTGTTGATGAGCATCGTCCTGACATAGAGAGGGGCGGAATAGGTCATATCCCGCGCACGGCACTCCTGTTCTGTATACTGCGGAGCACGGAACTCATAGTCCAGAAAATGGAGCTCGTAACGGTTTTCCGTGAAATCCTTGATCGGGGATATCTCTTCAAACAGCTCCTTGAGCCCTTCTTCTTGAAAACGATGGAACGAGTCAAGCTGGACCCTGATTAGACTCGGGACCGGCATAACCTCGGGCAGTCTGGCAAAAGTCTTACGCGGGCTGTAACCGTTACCGTGGAGAGATGTGGCCAACGATGTTTCGCTTGTCACTGATTCCTCCAATAACCGGGCATAGTACAAGCTGAGCTAAAGTAAGGGCGCTATCGCTAAGGATGAGCTATAATGGCGGCACAGACGAAGTTGACTTGCTTCGAATCATAATCTATGAACCCCCATTATACGCCCACAACATCGGCGTGTCAATACCAGCCTGAACAATTTTTTTCAAACCGGTCACGAACCTCCCAAAGCACGTGTTATAATGACCCAAACCACTCCGACGCGGCCCGCGCTGATCGTGCTCCGCCTGCTCTCCCCAGCCTTTTATTGCTGACGAAAGGAGCAAAATGACCAAGGACCTGAGGCATTTTCTGGACAAAGTAAAGCAATTGGGACCTGACCATTACGTTGAAATCGCCAAACCCCTCGACCCAGTATATGAATTGGCGGTATTCCAGCAAAAGCTGGCTAAAGCCAGGCGCAGTCCGGTCATACTCTACCGCCGGGTTAAGGGAAGCGCTCTGCCGGTGGTGTCCAATCTTTTCGGCAGTTACACGATTGTCGGACTGGCGCTTGATGTACCGCCTGAGGACCTGGAGTCTGGACGTTTCTCCCTTGTTGTCGAGGAATACCGGAAACGGCAAGGACGGCCAGTTCCGGTTAAGAGAGTACCGGCAGCCCAGGCGCCGGCGAGACAAATCGTATGGCGCGACGGTGACGTCGATCTGTCACGTCTGCCCATTCCCAAGCATGCCGAATTGAACGCAGGGAAATACGTCGATGTCGGCCTAACGATACTGAGGCATCCCGACACCGGGCGTATCAATGTTGGAATTTATCGCCAGCAGGTCAAAGGCCCGAACCGTCTTGCCAGCATGATCGTACCGACGCATCACGGCAATGCCATCGCCATGCGCTACGCCGAACTGGGGAAAATGATGCCGGTGGTGACCGCAATCGGACATCATCCGGCGGCGGTAATCGCGGCCGGCTCGGCGAGACCTCAGAAGAATGAGGACGAACTGGAATTAATAGGAGGGTTGCTCGATGAGCCGCTGGAGGTAACCGATGGGCTGACGGTAGACCTGCCGGTACCCGCACACGCCGAGATTGTCATTGAAGGAATAATCGACCCGCGGCGCATGGAGGATGAGGGGCCATTCAGCGAAGGGGCGGGGTACTACGGTGAAGGAAGGCCTTGCTACGTGGCCGAGGTCACAGCCATCACCATGCGACGAAACGCCATATATCACGATTTACACCCGGTCCATTCAGAACATAATCTAATCGGCTTGCTTCAAAGGGAAATGGACCTGTTCGACCGGCTGAAGGCTGCGGGCGTGGACATTAAAGCCGCTCACATTGGCCCCGATGACCAGTGTGGCAAGGTTCTGATGTACGTAGCCATCGCCAAACACTCCCCGGAGGATGCACAGCTCGCCGGCCAGACAGCAGTGGCACACGGATTTGCCAAGGCGGCCATTGTGGTTGACGAAGACGTGGACGTATATGATCAAAGCGAGGTGCTCTGGGCGATGGCCACAAGGATGAACGACGTTTTCGTATACCAAACGGCCCCGGAGTCAAAGCCGCCGGAAAAGGTGGCCGGTCTCAATGGTGAAGGCGGTCGTCTGGCGACAATCACCTCCAGGCTGATTATTGATGCCACCAGACCGCTGGGCAAAGCCGGCCCGATCAGGGTGACCCCGCCAAAGATGGTATGGGAACGCCTCCGGCTGAGCGACTACCTTAGTAGATAAGCAAAACTACGTACCTAACCCTATGGACAAATGGCGGCTGAGGCTGTATCATTACGCTTTGGTTTTTTGCCTTTTTCAAGCCGTGACTATTCTCTTCGTAACGAGCGACCAGAGGGAAACTGGCAGACAGGGGTCAAGCCGTGCCAATTTCCAATTGGGCCTTCTTAACCAAGGCACCTGGTACCATCCCCAAACGTGAACTGCCAAAGGAGGTGACCCTGAGGAACTGAAGACCGGGAGCATAACGTTACTGAAATATGACAGGAGGTGAATCTTGATCGAGTCTCATGTTATTCAAGCGCTGGCCGAAATAGTCGGCCCCGATTTCGTCAGCACCGACAGGGAAATCCGCCAGGCCCATACCAAGGACCCGGCGCCGAACATCACCCTGAGGCTGCTGAGAAAAGACCCCACGGTCGTCCCCGACGCCGTCATCCTGCCATCCACCACCGAGGAGGTATCGGCCATTATGCGAGTGGCCAACCGCTTCGGCCTCAAGATTATACCGGTCGGTTCGGGAGATAACCTGACCGGCCTCTGTATCCCCAGTCGCTCCAGAAGTGTCATCATGGACCTGCGCCGGATGGACAAAATCCTCGAAATTGATGAGGAAAACCAGACGGCTCGATTCCAGCCGTTCGTCAGCTATGCCCGCCTTCAGGCTGAGACAATGAAGCGTGGCCTGTGGAACGGCGGCACACCGGCAGCCCCTGCCAGCAACACCATCTGCTCCAATACTATGGCTTACGGCGGAGACTGGCAGACTTCAAATGCCTATGGCCTGGGAACTCGCTCCCTTCTAAGTATGACCATTGTCCTCGCCTCCGGCGAAATCCTTCGCACCGGTTCTCATGGAATAAGTCCCGGTGATCCCACTTACTGGTACGGACCCGGCCCCGACCTCAAGACGCTCTGGGAGATGCTTTCCTGCGGCGCCCTGGGAGTCTGCACCGAACTACTGTGGAAGCTACATACATGGTCTTCCGGAGATTGGCCGATTGAAGAGGAATACCACCATCCGCCGGTCCCCAAGAACCACCGCTGTTACTGGTTCCGTTTTGACGACCCCGATGTCGCCGCGAAGGTATGCCACGAAATCTGCATGTCGGGCATCGCTATCGGCGTCAACCTCACCATGAGGTCGGTCAACTCCTTCTGCGGCGAACCTCACCAGGCGCTGTCAAACAAACTCTACGACGAGGGCTACTACGAACCGCACTGGCTCTACGTCATGAACGAGGGTTTCTCCAAAGGCCAGCTCGACTACGAGGAGAAGGTCCTCTTCGACATCATCAAAGAGTACGGCGGTGAACCGCTCGACGAGGAACGCCGACGCAAGATGGACAACTACAACTTCGACTGTTTCCGTTCCGGTGACTTCGTCCGGTGGGCACGCCCCGGCATCTACAGCATCACCGGGTTTGGCCGTGGCTATGTCCAGGACCGCGAGAAGGTGCACAGATTCCAGCAGTCGATAGTTGAGCCAAACCTCAAAGAAGGCATAATGAGTGCCAACACCACCTGGCCATGGTACTATGCCTACGAGCGCGGCTATTACTGGCTGGATGAGCGCGACCTGTACGGCGACCAGCTCCGTGATGCCGCGGTTATCACCAAAATGGCCGGCGACCTCGGCAGGGGTCTCGTCGATGCCGGCATCGGCTGGCTTGCCCTGTTTGAGCCGTTCGTACACTGGCACAGCGCCAGGGTCGGTCCAAACTTCGGCAACTACGTCAGGGCCGTTAAGCGCGTTTTCGACCCCAAAGACACCATGAATCCGGACAAAATGGTCTTCTTCTCCCCGCCGGAGAAAAAGGCGTAAAGGAGCGACGAGATGACTACCGAAGCTAAGACCGGCATATTTGAACAGCTTTCAGCCATCGTTGGCGCCGCCAACGTCTCCAACGACCCGGCGGTGCTGGAAAAGTACGCCAAAGACCAGAGTTTCACGCCCGCGCGCCGACCTCATTTCGTCGTCCAGCCCGGCAAGGCCGAGGAAATCCAGGCCGTCGTCAAGCTGGCCAACCAGACCCTGATGCCGGTTGTTCCCTTCTCTTCCGGCACCAGTTTCACCGGCGCCGCCGTCCCGAGCGTGGGCGGCATCCTCATAGACCTCAGCCGAATGAACAAAATCCTTGACGTCGATACCATTCACTGGCATGCCACCGTCGAGCCGGGCGTAACTTTCGCCCAGCTTAACGCCGAGCTGAAGAAGCACAACCTCAGAGTCCAGGTGCCACTGGTAACACCGCCCTCAGCCTCGGTACTCGGCACCTACCTTGAGCGTGAACCCGTACCCGGTTCCAGCGATTTCGTCTATGGCAACGAAATGATTAACGACATCATTGCGGTTATGCCGAACGGCGAAAGCTTCACCATGGGCAACATTGCCATAAAAGGAGCCACCCATACCCATCCGGGTGGCCCCGGACTGGACTTTTACCGCCTTCTCGTCTGCGCCCAGGGCACGATGGGCATTGTCTACCAGATGAATATCCGCCTCATCCCCTACCCCAAAGTCTGGAAGGTCTTCTTCTCACCGTTCAACCGCGTCTCTGAACTTCAGGCGGCAATCAAGAAGATCCAGCGCAAGGAACTCGGCTACGAATGCTTCGCCCTCAACCGGTTCGACCTGGCTGTCATGCTCACCGACGAGGACGCCGCTGACGCTAAGGCCCTGAAGGCCGGAACCTACGTCGGCGCCAACGGTGCTAAGCCGTGGTCGACCGCGATGCGCAGGCGTTTCGAAACGGTATACGCCGCGTTACCGCCGTGGACGCTGGTGATGTCCATCCCCGCCTGGGCCAGAAGACCTGAGGAGAAAGTGGCCTGGCAGGAGACCGACTACCGCGACCTTGCCGCTGAAGGCGGATGGGACGTTTTCAACACCGTTGGCAGTATCTCCAATCTCGACAAATTGATGATGGAGGAGCTGACCAGTCCCTGGAGGATGCAGAAAAAGTTCGGCTTCAAGGGCACCAGCCAGCAGTTGATGTTCCACGCCCTGGGCGAGAGAATCGAAGGCATTGAGAACACCATAAAAGAACTGGCCGTTAAGCACGGCTACCCGGCCGACCACATCGGTGGCTACATCCAGCCGATCGAGCGGGCGCGCTCCTTCTACTGCGTGTTCGACATCCCCTGCGACCCGACTAACGTGGACGAGGTCGCCAGGGGCAAGTCCCTCTTCAACGAGGCCAGCGCCGCCATCGTGGATAAGGGCGCTTTTTACGACAGACCATACGGCATCTGGGCGGAACTCATGTACCACCGCAATGCCGTCTACACCGACTACCTGAAGAAGCTCAAGCGGGAGTTCGACCCCAACCTGATTATGAACCCCGGGAAGCTCTGCTTCTAGTAAGGACAAGGAGAGATAACAATGTTAAAAGAGCTTAAAGACTTCCGCCATGATGCCTGGCAGTGCTTCCGCGACAGCATCTGCAAGCAGGTTTTCACCTGGCACAACCGCGATGGCATTAACTTCTGGCAGTCATGCCCCAGTCTCGCCTACAAGAGTTTTGCCGCTTACTCCGGACAGGGCCGTTTCGACCTGGCCCGCGGCTTCATTGAGGGCGAAATCAGCTGGTCGCCAAAATTGCTGGAAATCCTGTACCTCTGCCAGCTCGATGGCCACTGCGAATACAACTGCGGCCGTGTGATGGAACTCCGCCCGGCATCCACCATTCAGGCCTTCCGCGCTCAGGCAATCAAAGACGGCCAGACTCCCCCGGGCGGTTTCAAGGATTTCCTCGCCGGCCTTAGAGAGTACAATAACCCGTATAAGAAGCTCGATGCCGAGCGTATTAACTGGATGAAAGACCTGCCCGCCGGCAAGGGCAGGGGAAAGACAGCCGAAGCTCCGTCAAGGACCAAGACCCTGCTTTACGTGGGCTGCGGTGTCATGAGAGACTCCTCGGCTCAGAATCTGCCCCGCACTGCCTTCAAAATTCTCCAGGAAGCCGGCGTAGATGTCGGCATCCTCGGTGACGCCGAGCGTTGCTGCGGTAACCCTGCCCTGAGAGTCGGCGATGCCGATACCTTCCTCGCCATGGCTAAAGAGAACATTAAGAAGTTCAATGAGCTGGGCGTGGAGAAGCTCGTCACCCTCTGCCCGTTCTGTTACTCCACCTTCCGGCGCGACTATCCGGATGTGGGCGACAGGATGAACTTTCAGGTCATCCATATCATGGACTACGTCAACCAGCTCCTCCAGGAAGGCAACCTCAAGCCGAAGAAGGCCCAGAACCTCAACATTACTTACCATGACCCATGCCACCTTGGCCGCATCAGCGGCTATGGCTACGCCGGATGCAACGACTTCCAGGGCCTGTACGATGCTCCCCGCGCCATCATCAAGGCTATTCCCGGCATTACCCTGTCCGAGATGTGGCGCACCAGGGACAACACCTGGTGTTGCGGCGCCGGCGGCTGGATGCGCTACGGCTTCCCCGAGTTCGCCGACTGGACCGCTGACGAGCGCGTCAAGGAGGCCAAAGCAACCGGCGCTCAGGGTATCGCCACCTACTGCTACCACTGCGAGGAGAACCTGGGCATGGCCCTCGAGCGTGACGGCGGCAAGATGAAGATGTACAACGTCCTCGACCTGCTCCTAGAAACGCTGTAGACGAATTACCTGTTACACAACAAGAAGGTGGGCCGGTTCCTCGCCGGCCCACCTTCTTTCAGCTAACGACTGACAACTCTGAAGCTAGACAATTCTCCGCAAGGAACAGGACGAGCCTTCTGACTTCACCTAACAGCGCGTTCCTTAGACACGCTTATCAGCCAGCAGTCTCGCGTACTCGCTCTGCACGGCGCGGACACGCGCAACCTGCTCCGCTGTGAACCACCTGCTCAGATCAACCTTCGGAAACTCGCCACGCTGGAAGTTGACTTTCTGTGTCACCGGAACGGTGCAGTCAAAGCCAAGACGCGGCTTTGGCGTTGATGGGCTGAACGGCCGTACTTTGGTAGTTGACCAGCTCCCGCCGGGCGGAAGTTCCACAATAGCCTCGCCGAAATCGCATCGGGTAATGATGGCCCAGAGGACCTCGTCGGTATTGTAAATGTCCACATCTTCATCAACGACGACCACCATTCTCATCATATTGGCAGCCATGAATGCCGAAATGATAATGTCACGGATGCTGCGCTCATCACGGTCTCTGGCTTTCCTGACCTGGATCACAATCCCCATTGGCCCCATCATCGAAGGCACCGAGTTAACATCCTTTATCAGCCCCGGCCACTGGCGGTTCAGTATCTCGTAAACCGCGGCGTCAACCGCGAAGCTCATGGTCACCGGGTACTCAAACGAGTGCGCCAGCGGTGCATAATAGATGGGATTGTCTTTGCGGTGGGTGACGGCTGTAGCCACAAACTTGTACGTCTGGCGGGCACGACCGACATGGCCCAGGCTCTCCGGAAAATAAGGTGCGAAGTCCGCCGGCTTTTTTTCCCCCTCCTCATTCTCCCAGACAACCTGGCTGGTATCGACATAGCCCTCGATAACCCATTCGGAGTCCGCAATCGCCCAAGCATCAACCGTCTTGGCTTTCACAATCTGCACCGGCGCTCCCTGGATACGGCCGGCGATGCCAAGCTCGTCGGAACCAAAGGGCACCATCAACGGCACCCCACCGCCTCCGGCCACGATACCAACACCGGCACCGGTGCCAATGTTGACCGTAAGCGGCAGGTTCTGCTTCTTAACGCGGCGGTCAAGCACGAAGTGCTCAAAATGACTGCCGGGGTTGAAGGCCAGCGATGACCAGTCTTTACCGCGAAAATTCATACGCTTGTAGGTGATGCAGTAGCCAATGTCCGCGCCGCTGATCAGCACCACGCCACCGCCGATAATCCGGCCGGCATCTGTCGCAGTATACCGGAGCACCGGCATCATGGCGTTGATATCGAGTTCTTTAGTAACGACCACTTCCTGGCAAGGCGCCGATTCAACCACCTTTGGAGGAAGCGGGTTCTTCATCCCCTCCAGACCGCGGAACTTCAGCTTCCTGGGATCGGCAATATCGAGCGCTTTGGCCACCCGCTCCGCCCGGCAAAACAGGCTGGAGACGATGCGCTGGTTCGGATACCCCTTGATGTTGTTGAATAGAATAGCCGGCCCGTTATCAAGCTGTTTAACGATGCCGGCTACTTCGAGAATCGGATCAACCTCATTGTTGACCGTCAGAAGGTCATTCTCCTTCTCGAAGAACTCCAGCATACCGCGGAGCGTGGTAATATCCTTGGCCATACCTTGTCCTCCTTCAGATGGTTATTCAGTTTGCCCACTGGCAGTTTCGACTACCTGAGCTTCGGCTTGAAAACAGCCGATGGCCTACACTTCTCCGACCAGTTAAAACCCACCGCCATAGTGCCGGCACCATACCTGGCTTTCAGCTCTTCCATTGGCCCGGCATCAAGCGCGTACATCGGACAGCCCTCGACGCAAATCGGCTTCTTCCCTTCCGGCCATCGTTCAAGGCACAGGTCGCATTTCTCCATCCTGGCGTTTTCGTCCCGGAACTGGGGCACACCCCACGGACAGGCATCCTTACACGCGGCGCACCTGTCTTTGCCCAGGCATTCCTCCTGATTGACAGTGACAATGCCATCCTCAGCCCGCTTGACAACCGCATCCACCGGACAGGCTTCCACGCAGGCGGGTTGGGCGCAGTGATAGCAGGGTTGGGCAAAGAAAGCAACAAAGACGTCGGGAAACTTGCCTCGTTCGATCGTCGAAACCCGCATCCAGCTTGCCGGACCGGCGGGAATATCATGCCAGTCCTTACAGGCAACCGTACAGGTGTAGCACCCGGTACACCGTGTCTGGTCAAAGTAGAAGCCAATCTGCATGGACCCTGCCTTACGCGGATTGAGCCAGGCTGCTCATAACCCGCAGAATAGAACGGCCGCTGCCAAGGGGAGTCGCCGAATTATAGCCCGTAAGAACGTGGAAATCAAAAGCTGCAAACAGGATCCTCTACTTGCCCAAAGTAATGCGGCTGGTATAATGGTCAATCACTACATTTATAATAGGCACGGAGAAGCCGATGACTCAAGACCATTACGAAAGACTCCGCGAGGCGCTGGACAGGCTCCCCGGCGGTTTTCCCTCAGTACCATCGCGTGTCGAACTTCAGATACTCAAGCGCGTATTTTCCCCGGAAGAGGCCAGGGTCGCCGCCTGCATGACAGGGATAAGAGAGACCTCTGCCGCTATCGCGGCACGCGCCGGAATTCCCGAAGCGGAGACGGAGCAAATCCTGCGCAATATGGCCAAACGGACCGTTATCTGGGGCTCGCCAAGGGACGGCGTCTGGCAATACCGTCTGGCCCCGTACGTCGTCGGCTTTTACGAAGAGCAATGGGCCAATATGGACCACGAGCTGGCACACCTGTGCGAGCAGTACTGGATGGAAGGCGGTCTGGCCGGCATCATGCGCCACAGTCCACCCCTAAACCGCGTCGTCCCGGCACAGCAGGCGCTCAAGCGGGAACTCATTCTGCCATACGATGACGTCAAAGCGATGATAATGGAGGGGAAGTCCTTCGAAGTGCGCGACTGTATTTGCCGCATCCAGCAGGACCTGGTCGGCAAGCGCAGGTGCAAGTCACCGCTCGGCATCTGTTTCAATTTCTCCACCGCCGAGCGGCCTGAAGGGCCGCATGACATCACTATGGAAGAAGCGCTCAGACTGCTGGACCAGGCGGAGGAAATCGGCCTCGTCCACACCGTGGCCAACGTTGCCAGAGGCGTCACTTTCGTCTGCAACTGCTGTGGCTGCTGCTGCGCCGTCCTCCGGGGCATTACCGAGTTCGGCATCGAGAACTCGGTAGCCAGGGCCAATTACTATGCGGTGGTAGATGACGACGCCTGCACCGCCTGCGGCGTTTGTGAGACACGCTGTCAGGTCAGCGCCTGCAAGGTAAGCGACGTGGCCCACATCGACCATAAAAAGTGCATCGGGTGCGGCCTTTGCGTCACCGGCTGTACCAGCGAGGCGGTATCCCTCAGGAGACGGCCGGAAGACGAAACGGTGCATCCCCCGGAGACCTACAAGACCTGGGAGCAGGAGAGGCTCAGAAAACGCGGCATGGCAGGCTGACTGCCATCACTCAGAATGGCAGAACATCATGGTAACGCAGTTCGCCTCTTTCTATCATAACCGGAATTCGTGCTTCAATTTGCGCGTCAGACAGACCTCTTAGCTGGTTAAGGTTCTTCCAGCTCAGCCCGGTCTTGTGAAGCCCGACCTTCTCACACCTGCGCTGGTAACCGATCAGACTATCAACACCCACGTTCCCCCGACCTAAAGCCTCAACCGCTACTTCGGCAGCGAAACGGCCCGACACAACAGCATGGATGATGCTGGTATAACCGGCGGAATCGCCAACCACCATCAAGCCGTCCTTTACCAGTTGTGGCAACTGGTCGCCTGACTTTGAGCCAAACGTCCAGCCGTGCATCTGGACCGCAACCGCCTCTTTCATCCGCCGGGCGTAGAGGTAGTTGCTCCGCCTCATCTTTTCGAATGCTTCGAGGGACGGACAGGTGACCCAGGCCGACCGTTCATCACGCGTCCAAATACGGGCAAAGCCGATTTCCGAAAGGTTTCCCAGATGTACCTCGGGCACGCCAGGCTCCAGCCCCTGCACCCGCCGCAGTTCCAGCAAAACGCCGCCTCCAAACTCCTCATCAGGACTGCTCATACCCTCCCAGCGCGCAATACCGTTAAATCTTCCCGCACTGCCCTGAGCACAAATGACAACTTTCCCGGACACTTCCGGCATCCACCGCGACGCTGTCGTGACACCGCAAACGACCCCTTGCTTCTTGATGGTACCGGTCACCCGGGTATTCAGCACGAAGTCGGCACCGGCCTCCGCCGCCAGACGTGCCAGCTCACGGTCAAATTCCTCGCGTACCAGCATATAAACGCTCTTCGGCGGCACCGGTTCCTCAAGAACCATCTCTCCGGTTGGCGAATAGAACCTTCTGCCGCGGCACTCGGCCAGAATTACCCTCGGGTCGACGCTCCGGACAATCCCATCGGTAAAACTCGATCCCTGGAGACGACCGGAACAATGGCGCGGCAGGCCGATAACCCGGTGTTCCTCAACCACCACCACTCTGGCGCCTTTCTCGCTGGCCGTTCTGGCCGCCGAACAGCCCGCCGGCCCGGCACCCACAACTACGATGTCATATTGACTCCTCACTTCTTCTCCTCACTGTGCTTAAGAATGAGAACCATGCTAATGGTCAGAAAAGCGTCATGTCAATCAAACACCAAGACATACTTTAGCATTGTTTTACCAAATGTGCGCAAAAATATGCGTTATTACGTTAATTGCGCATTATCTACTACCATTACAAATATGGACGGTGACCATCGTTCATCTTTTGACAACATTGACATCCATTGCTACAATGCCGCCCGATTTGTGCTCGGCATACGGCCACCCTTTGCCGACCAATTAGACAGAAATGAGGTGTCAGGTGGTTTACGAAGCGCATGAGGTCGAACGCAAGGTAATCACCATTCTCAAGATCCTGCGGGGAACCAGAGGGCCGGTGGGTGCCAGAATTGTCGCCCGCCGTCTTAAGGACCACGGGGTCGAACTGACCGAGCGCGCCGTACGCTACCACCTCAAGCTGATGGATGAGCGCGGTCTCACCAGACTGGTCGGGCGTGATGGACGTCTCATCACCCCGCGCGGCATCGCCGAGCTCGATAGCGCACTGGTGAGAGATAAGGTCGGGTTCGCCTTCTCCAAAATTGAACTTCTCGCTTTCCGCACCAGCTTCAACTTCGAGACCAACAGCGGGGCGGTACCGGTCAACATCTCCCTCTTTAACAAGAACGAGTTCAAGAGAGCTCTTGACACCATGAGGCCGGTCTTTAAGGCCGGAATCTGTGTCAGCGACCTCGTGGCACTGGCCAGGGAAGGCGAGCAACTGGGTGACGTGATTGTGCCTGAAGGCCAGATAGGGCTGGCAACGGTGTGCAGCATCGTTATCAACGGCACACTTCTCAAGGCCGGCGTGCCGATGGGGTCACGCTTTGGCGGCCTTCTCCAGATGCGTAACGGTCAGCCGTTCCGCTTCGTCGAGCTGATTCACTACGCCGGATCGTCGCTCGACCCTTCCGTTGTTTTTATCAAGGGCAGGATGACCTCCGTTATTGAGGCGGCGAGACATGGCGACGGACGCATCCTCGCCAACTTCCGCGAGATACCCGCTTTGTGCCGTCCGCTTGCCGAGGAAGTCGTCGGCAAGCTTAAGGCGGCTGGTCTCGGCGGCGTTCTGGTTATCGGCGAGACCAGTGAGCCGGTGTGCGAGACCTCGGTTGAGCTCAACCGCATCGGCATGGTCCTGCTTGGCGGCTTGAACCCGGTAGCCGCGGCCGCGGAAGCCGGCTTCGCCGTAGAAAACCGTGCCATGAGCACAGTGATGGAATACCGCGACTTCGTCAAGGTCTGGGACATCTAGTAACCGTGAGACTTAACAGCCGCCTCGAATACAGGCTGCTTAAGCAAATTCACAAAGAAGGAGTATAAACAACCTATGAACCTGAGACAGCCAAACGCCAATGACGCCACCAGGACGGCCAACCGGTCTCGAAGCGTCGTCCCCTCAAGCGGCCTGTGCAGTCGTTGTATCGATGGGTGCACCGGCAACTGCGAAGTCTTCAAAGCGACTTTTCGCGGCCGCGAGCTAATCTACCCGGGGCCGTTCGGAGAGATTACCGCCGGCGCCGACAAAGACTACCCTGTTGACTATTCCCACCTGAACATCCAGGGCTATGCTATGGGCGCCCGCGGCCTGCCCAAAGGCGTCGAGGGCAACCCCGATACTGCTACCTTCCCTGCGGTCAATACCGAGACGGAGTACGGGTGGGACAAAAAAGTAAAAATGAAAGTCCCAATCTTCACCGGCGCGCTTGGCTCGACCGAAATCGCCCGCAAGAACTGGGAGCATTTCGCCGTCGGCGCCGCCATTTCCGGCGTGACCCTGGTCTGCGGCGAGAATGTCTGTGGCATCGACCCACAGCTAAAGCTGGACTCCAATGGCAAAATTGCCTCGGCCCCGGACATGGACCGCCGCATTGAAATCTACAAGCGCTACCACCGCGGCTACGGCGAAATCCTGGTCCAGATGAACGTCGAGGACACCCGGCTCGGCGTCGCCGAGTATGTCATCAAGAAGCACGGGCTGGACACAATCGAACTCAAGTGGGGTCAGGGTGCCAAATGCATCGGCGGTGAGATCAAGGTCAACAGCCTTGAGCGCGCTATCGAGTTGAAGAAGCGCGGCTACATCGTCACCCCCGACCCGACCAGTCCTGTCAATCAGCAGGCTTTTAAAGACGGCGCCATCAAGGAGTTCGAGCGCCACAGCCGCCTCGGCTTCGTCACCGAGGAGGGCTTTTTCAAGGAGGTGGAACGCCTGCGCAGGCTCGGCTTCAAGCGCATTACCCTCAAGACTGGCTCCTACAGCCTTCGCGAGCTGGCCATGGCCATCAAGTGGGGCTCAATGGCCAAAATTGACCTGCTTACCATCGATGGCTCTTCCGGCGGCACCGGTATGAGCCCGTGGCGTATGATGGAGGAGTGGGGTATCCCCAGCCTGTACCTCCACAGCGCCGCCTACCAGTTCGCCAGAGTACTGGCCGACAAAGGCCAGCGTGTTCCTGACCTTGCCTTCGCCGGCGGTTTCAGCTCCGAAGACGGCGTCTTCAAAGCACTGGCCCTCGGCGCTCCATTCTGCAAAGCAGTCTGCATGGGCCGCGCCCTGATGATACCGGGCATGGTCGGCAAGAACATCGCCCAGTGGCTCAAAGACGGCAAGCTCCCCAATACCGTCAGCCAATTCGGCTCGACCCCGGAAGAAATTTTCGTCAACTACGAAGATGTCAAGGCAATCGTCGGCGCTGATGAAATCAAGAAGATACCGCTGGGAGCAATCGGCATATACAGCTACGCGGAGAAGATCAGGGTCGGCCTCCAGCAGTTAATGGCCGGCGCCAGGGCCTTCTCCGTCCCGGCCATCACCCGCAAGGAACTTATGTCCCTGACCGAAGAGTGCGCCAGGGTCACCGGCATCCCCTACCTCATGGACGCCTACAAAGAGGAAGCCCTCGCCATCCTTAACAGCTAACCAGTCCGGCTGGAGAGGGGGCGCCTCTGCGCCCCCTCTTCAACTCCCGATCTCTTTCCCCACGTTGATTTAACAGGCCACCGCCCCTATACTAGAGACAGGTGCACCCCCAGCAAACTGAGGAGGCGGCTATGGAAACTGAGATAGGCAAGGTCACCGAGTTCTTCGCCAAGCCGGTGGTCGCCGGCATCCAGCTAAGCCAGGCGCTCAAGGTTGGTGAAAAAATCCACATCAAAGGGCACACCACCGATATGACCCTGACCGTTGACTCGATGCAGATTAACCGGGTAAATGTGGCCGAAGCCAGGCCGGGCGACGTCATAGGGGTCAAGGTACCCGACCGGGTACGGAACGGCGACATCGTTTACCGGGTCACGGATTAAGCAGCGCCACAAGGATAGCTACCCGAAGAAGTACCCTACTTCTTCCCCGCCACGCTTTTCATCAGGTTGGCCATCTCGATAGCCGAAACAGCCGCGGCAAACCCGCGGTTACCCTCCTTGGCACCGGCACGCTCTATCGCCTGCTCCAGGGTATCTGCAGTGATAACTCCCTGAATGACGGGCACACCGGTTTCCAGCGCCACCTGAGCGATACCCTTATTGACCTCGGAGGCCACATACTCGAAGTGCGGCGTGCCGCCGCGAATCACCGCGCCGAGGCAGACCACCGCATTGTAGCGCCCGGTCTGCGCCAGCTTTTTGGCCACCATCGGAATTTCAAACGCCCCCGGTGTCCAGGCGACATCGATGTCGGCATCGGCGACGCCGTGACGCTGGAAAGCATCCCGGGCACCGTCAAGCAGTCTCCCTGTAATAACCTCGTTGAACCGGGATATCACCACCACAAACCTCAACCCTTTCCCCAGGAGCATTCCCTCGAATACTTCAGCCATGACTTCCTCCTGTGCTCTTATCCGCCGTTAGTTCCTCAATCCTGATCATGTGCCCGAGCTTCTCCGCCTTCGTCTGCAAATAAGACATATTGTGCGGGTTGGGCGAGCACACAATCGGCACCGTTTCAACAACCTGCAAACCGTATCCCTCAAGGCCGACCACTTTCTTTGGGTTATTGGTGAGAAGTCTTATTTTACGCAGGCCCAGGTCGGCCAGTATCTGCGCGCCGATGCCGTAGTCACGGAGGTCCGGGGCAAAACCGAGCGCTTCGTTGGCCTCGACGGTATCCAGGCCCCTGTCCTGAAGAGCATAAGCCTTGAGCTTGTTATGAAAGCCGATGCCACGTCCTTCCTGCCTCATGTAGAGCAGGACACCCCGCCCTTCCCGCGCTATGGACTGCATGGCAATTTCAATCTGGTCGCCACAGTCACAACGCATAGAGTGAAAAACATCGCCTGTCGTACACTCGCTGTGCACGCGCACCAGCACCGGCTCATCGGTCGAAAGGTCACCCATCACCAGGGCCACATGCTCGTCAGGATCGACAATGCTCCTGTAAGCGATGGCGACAAAGTTTCCGTACCTGGTGGGCAACTTGGCTTCGGCCACCCTCTGGACCAGTTTCTCGGTACGGCGGCGATAGGCAATAAGGTCAGCGATAGAGATGATGTTCAGGCCGTGTTCGGCGGCCATCTTCTCAAGCTCTGGCAGGCGGGCCATGGTGCCGTCTTCGTTCATGATTTCGCAGATAACGCCGGCCGGGTAGAGGCCTGCCATCCTGGCCAGATCGACAATCGCTTCGGTATGCCCGGCGCGCACCAGGACGCCACCTTCTCTAGCCCGGATGGGAAACATGTGACCGGGACGCGCGATATCATCCGCCTTCGTCTTTGGATCGATCAGCGCTTTGACCGTTGCCGCACGGTCGTAGGCAGAAATGCCGGTGGTCACACCGCGCTTGGCTTCGACCGAGACGGTGAAAGCCGTCGCAAACGGCGAGTCGTTGCGGTGGACCATAAGCGGAATGTCGAGTTCATCCAACCGCTTGCCCGTCATCGGCATGCAGATGAGACCACGGCCGTACTTGGCCATGAAATTGATATGTTCCGGAGTCACCTTCTCGGCGGCAACACACAGGTCGCCTTCGTTCTCGCGGCCCTCGTCGTCAACGATAATGAGGAACTTACCGTTTCTGATGTCCTCAATCGCCTGAGGTATGCTGGCTAAAGACACCCCGTACTACCCTTTCCTGGAAAAGCCGCGCCCTTCGAGGAATTCCAGCGTCAATTCGCCGCTCTTCCTCGCGATAAGCTTCTCCACGTATTTACCTATAATATCCACCTCGATATTCACGGTATCGCCGGGCCGTTTCCCCCCAAGCGTGGTGTGCTCCATGGTGAAAGCCACCAGCGATACCGTGAACGAAGTATCTTCACAATTTACTACCGTGAGACTTACGCCGTCAACCGCGACAAAACCCTTGGGCACGATATAGCGTGTCAGTTCCGGCGGTACCGAAACCGTCAACAATTTCGCTTTCTCCTCCGGTTTGACGGACATGACACTCCCGGTCCCGTCAACATGTCCCTGCACCAGATGCCCGCCAAAACGGCCCCCGGCCGGCATCGCCCTCTCCAAATTCACCGGGTCGCCGTAGTGAAGTCTGCCCAAATTGGTTCTGCGCCGCGTCTCCGGCATCAGGTCGACCGAGAACGAATCCGCCGTAAGACGCTTGACCGTAAGACAGGCGCCATTCACGTTGATGCTGTCACCGGGCCTGGTGCCATCGAGCACTTTCGCCGCCGCAACCGTCAGATAGTCCGCCCCAACCTCCCTGACCTTACCCGTTTCTTCGACTATGCCTGTGAACATCCTGACCTCGCCGGCACGTACCCGCTGATAAGGACATTATCACCGAACCTTTCAACCTTCACCCGCTCACAACGCAGAGCGGCCGCCACACGCTCGACGCCGTTGCCTCCGACCGCCGTTCTGGCCCCATCCCCGCCGATAATAAGCGGCGCCACAAAGGCCATAACTTTATCAATCAGACCGCAATCAAACAGCGAGCCGAGGAGGCTACTGCCGCCTTCCACCAGCACGCTGGTAATCTGGCGCTCGCCAAGAGCCTTAAGAAGCCTCTCCAGGTCAACCATGCCATCATCAGCCCGGAGCTCCACCACCTCAACCCCAAGTCTTGCCATGCCCTCGGCTTTTTCTCTGTCAAGCGGCTGGGCCACGGCAATCATAGTCTTGCCCGGCTCTTTGAAGAGATTGGCGCTTAGCGGCGTCCGCCCCTTGCTGTCAACCACTACACGAAGCGGCTGGTGTGTCGTCGTACCACCCCGGCCAATCCGACGCGCCGTGAGCCGGGGGTTGTCAACCAGGACCGTGTTCACACCGACCATCACCGCATCAACGGTATACCGCAGGGTATGGACATATTTTCTCGCCTCCTCACTGCTTATCCACTTGGAGTCGGCGCTCCTGGTGGCGATTTTGCCGTCAAGGCTCATGGCGAACTTGGCGGTTACGAAAGGCAGGCCCGTGGTAATCCACTTGATATAGGCCTCGTTAATCTCCCGCGCTTTATCCTCGAACTCGCCGACGTAAATCTTGATGCCTGCCTTCTCAAGTTCAGCCATACCCTTCCCGGCAACCTGCGGATTGGGATCGATCATGGCTGCGTGTACTTCGGCTATCCCGGCCTCAATCAGCGCCCGGGTGCACGGCGGCGTGCGGCCGTAATGACAGCATGGCTCAAGCGTAACGAAGAGCGTTGCCCCCTTTGCCCGACTTCCGGCCTGATTCAATGCCATAATCTCGGCATGGGCAAAGCCCGCCGGTTGAGTATATCCGGCGCCGACAATCTCGCCGTCTTTCACCAGCACGGCACCAACTGCCGGGTTGGGGCTGGTGTAGCCCAGGGCCAGCTTCGCCAGCCCCAGAGCGTACTCCATATTATCAATCGAGTTCTCAGTCAGCCTCACAGCGGTATCACCAACTATCTATGAGCCGGCTTTTACCAGCTTCACGAAGGTCACCATTCTAGCATCGGCCCGCATGTGGTGCAAAAGCCGACGCCGGAACGACAAGTGCAAATACCAATCGCCGCTCACTATGCCTGCGGCACGGGCTTTGGCTGATGAAATAGAAACGGGCTGAAGTATTCCGAAAAACTAAGCTATCGGGAATCCGGCGGTCGCGATGATCCGGTCCAATAAAGGCTGAAGCTCGGCGAGACTGTCCACCACTGCCTTAGGACCGGCCGACACCAGTGCCGCCTTTTTGCCGACACCGGTGGTCACAGCGTAGGCCACTAGCCCGGCTTCTCTGGCGGCGACTATATCGCAGGTCGAATCGCCTACGAAAACACACTCCGGAGACGTCAGCCCGAGTTGCCTGACACACTCAATAACAGTATCCGGCGCCGGCTTCGGCCGGGCATCAGCGGCAGTCACTACGGCATCGACGTAGCCATCAAGTCCAAAGCGCTGTAGCTCACGCCACTTGCCGTCATCCCGCGTCATCCGGCTCGTGGCAATCCCGATTTTCATTCCCCGGGACTTCAGGCTGAACAGCAGTTCCTCAGCACCCGGCAAAAGACGGACATGTTCCTTTTCCAGGCTAACATAGATTTCAACTATCTTACCCCGAAGAGCCACCCGGGCTGCTTCATCAAGAGTCGGGTAAAGGGCTATCAGCGTATCGTGAATACGCGCCCCCCGGTCTAAGAGCTCTCCGATTCTGGACACATCCACCGGCCTCAGCCCGAAATGCCTGGCACCACCATTGAAAGCCAGCCAGTAGCAATCAATAGAGTTAACGAGAGTACCATCAAGGTCGAAAAGAACACCCTTTATCGCCTGGTTCATGGTTTGCTGCTTAGCATACCGGGGTTTGGAATTTCCCGGGCGGAGTGAGGTTTTGGTGCCCCCAACGGAATTCGAATCCGTGTTGTCGGCTTGAAAGGCCGGTGTCCTAGGCCTCTAGACGATGGGGGCAGGCAGCGAAAAGTATAGCAGAAACGCCACGCTTTGGGAAAATTTGGAAGGAGGCTTTGCCCGCTTCAAAAAATAATCCCTCACCCGCATGAAGAACGCAAGGAGTACCTGCCCACGGCCATAGTGGCTGGGAATGGTTCGAAAACCCGCTTATGGATACACGGCTAGGGCCTCGAGCCCCGCCGTCTCTTCGAACCCGAACATCACGTTCATATTCTCGATAGCCTGCCCGGCAGCGCCCTTAACCAGGTTATCGAGAACACTGACCACAACGAGACGGTTGGCCCTCGGGTCAATTGCCGGGTAAATAAGACAATAATTGTTGCCCCAGGTATGTTTGGTACCCGGAGGCGTGTCAACAACACGGACGAACGGTTCGCCCCGGTAAAACTCCCTGTAAAGTGCCATTAATTCCCGTGCGGCCATGTCGCCGGACAGCTTCCCCGGTTTGAATGAGGCATAGCAGGTAGTGAGAATGCCGCGCGTCATCGGGATAAGATGCGGTATGAAGGTCACAGAAACCGGCCGCTTGCGGTTGAGTAAACTCAGCTCCTGCATGATTTCCGGCAGGTGGCGATGCCCGTCAAGACCGTAGGCCGAAACGCTATCGCTGGCTTCGGCAAAATGTGTATTCAAGGCCAGCGCCCGTCCGGCACCGGATATGCCCGACTTGCTGTCAACAACGACATCGGGCCTGATCAGGCCAGCCTTGAGCGCCGGTGCCAGCGCCAGAATAGCCCCCGTGGGATAGCACCCCGGGTTGGCGACCAGCCGTGCCTTGCGTATCCGCCGGCGGTAAAGCTCGGTCAACCCGTAAACGGCCTCGTCCAGAAGCTCCGGCGCCGGGTGACTGAACTGGTACCACCTTGGATACAGGGCACCATCCTTAAGCCGGAAGTCTGCACTTATGTCAATAACCTTCACCCCTGCCTTAAGGAGCGGCAGGGCAGCCTCGGCACTCGCCTTGTGCGGCATGGCTGAAAAAGCCACGTCAACGCTACGGTCAAGCTCGGCCGTTATTTTCATATCCATGTCAGCCAGATGGGGAAAAACATCGCCGAGTTTCTGCCCGGCGGCGCTACGTCCGGTCACCGAAACTACCTCTGCCCGGGGATGGCGGAAAAGCAGTCTCGCCAGTTCCGAGCCGGCGTAGCCGGTGACGTTAATAATGCCGACTTTTACTTTAGCCATTTAATCTCAGCCTTTCTCAACGATTGTCATCCCGACCGTAGCGAGGGTTCCGGCGAAACGGCAAAGTACAACCCACCCGGACCCCTCAGCCTCGCACGGCAATGGTTTACAATGACATACGGACAGCTTCATCCTTTATATACCCCTGACTGCGGCGTCTTCAGTTCTTTAAGGTGACAGGTGTCGTTCAAAGTCACCACGGACCATCCCATATCGTTATGTTCAAAAACGTTGACCGTACTCACATCCTGAGTAACGTGCCAGAAGCGAGACTCATCGAGTCCCAGCAGATGCAGAACGAGCAGGTGACAGACCACACGGTGCGAGACCATCGCCACCGTGCCGCCCTCATGCTTCCTGACGACTTCGGCCACGGCCGCCGATGCCCGCACGGTCACATCCCCCAGCGATTCCCCTCCGGGGAACCTCGCATGATGCGGGCTGTGCACCCAGACTGACCAGAGCTCCGGGTCTTTAACCGCCGCCTCCCTGGGCGAGAGCCCCTCCCATTTACCGAAGTTGATGTCGATCAAGCCGGAATGCACCAGAGGCTGAAGCCCGAACCTTCGCGCAATAATCCCGGCGCTGGCAAGGGCCCGCCTCAACGGGCTGGTATACACGGCCGTCACCGGCCACTCTGCCACCCTCTCTGCCGTGGCTTCAGCCTGCTTCAATCCAACGTCGTCAAGGGCCAGGTCTGCCATACCGCGGAACCTCTCCACGCGGTTCCACTCGGTCTGGCCATGCCGTATTAAAATAAGTCTGGTCATTCCTTATCTCCTGACCAGCCAATACTAATGTCAACGCCCCACCCTGTCAATCGTAGGATCCCGCCCTTAACATTACCAGAGAAGGCCCGACAAATCGGCAAAAGGGTTCACAACGAATCCGCATTACGGTGGTTTGCTTTCGCCGACGTATGGCGTAAAATAGATGCTGTCCCCCGAAGGTGTCTTGTCCCTTTTTCAACCTTTTCCATACGCATTGATTAGTGGAAGGAGGCCTGCAGGTAATGGATAAGCATCCTGCCAGAGGAATCACTGCTATCATTCTCAGCATTATCATCATTGCTGTACTGCTGTTCGGAGCCTGCTCTACAGGCGGGAGCACGACAACGAATACTGCCGGTGCCTGGAAGTGGCCGAGCATCGTTTATGTGACCGCATCGGGACAAAGCGGGATGGCCAAGTTCGCCAGCTGGGCAACAATAATGGAAGCCGATACCGGCATGGCCATACGTATCGTCCCGGAAAGCAGTCCGGTTAAGGAGACCCTTAACCTCCGGCAGGGCAAAATGCTCCTGGGCTCAGCATCCAAGAGTGCCTACCGGAACGTTATTGAAGCCCTGGAAGACATGGCCATTCGAGATGGCGGTGCTTACCAGGTACGCATCGTCTGGGTGAATGACCTAGCCCACTCGGGCTTCTTTGTCCGGGGTGATTCGAAGATCAAGACACTCGCCGACATCAAACCCGGCACCCGATTTGCCGTGTGGGATATGAAGGAAAGCACCCTCAATCCCACCAAATCGCTGCTCGCCTGGGTACAGCTCGACCCCAAGGATGTCGTCTGGGTCAACGCCGGAAGCTACGATGGCGCCATGCGGGCGGTGGTCGATGGCCGCGCCGACATTGTATTCTGCTTCCCGACATCGCCGGCCGTCTTTGAAGCTGCCGCCGCGCCGCAGGGAATCCGGTTCATCGACCTTGACGCCAAAGCTGACCCTGCTGGCGCCAAACGCTGGCAGGCGGTAAACCGCCTCTATTCGTTCGGCCCCATGGGAGCTGGCGTGCCGCAGGCCATCGGCCGCTGGGGTACCGTCGGCTATATTTCCATTGTTACCCGCGAAGAGTCCGACCCCGAACTTATTTACAATATCGCCAAGTGGCTCGATGCCAACTACGCACGCTACAAAGACACCTATGCCTCCAACCAGTTCATGACGCTTGACCACCTGATGGAGAACCTTAATACCATCTATTTTCCGGTTCACGAAGGCCTGATTAAGTTCCTCAAGGAAAAGGGGAAATGGACGCCGGACCACGACAAGCGCCAGCAGAAGAATATCGACCTCCTCACTACATACCAGAAAGCTTACGCCGCCGCCATTGCGCTGGCTGACCAGAAGAAGATCGCGGTAGAGCCGACCAACAGGGCCTAGATTGAACTCTGGGAGAACTACAAGAAAGAAAACAAAATCCCGTTCGTAGCCATGCACGTTAACCTGACCATTGATGCCCCGGTGATACTGCCAGGCCAGGAGCCGGTCATGCCCAAAGCACCCGGGGAGGGCCAGGAGTCACCATCTCCATCTCCGTCTCCATCTCCGGCTCCATCACCCTTGCCAACTCCTTCGCCCATCCCGGCTGGCACTCCAGTTTCAGGCATCAAGTTCGAGTTCACCTCGGTGACCAGGTCAGCCGGGCCGGGTACTCCCGTCAAAGTAGTCGCTCAGACCGAACCCAATGCCGATTGCACCATCGAATTCTTCTATTCCGACGGATCAAAGAGCAACCTCATTTTCCCATCTCCCAAGGACAAGCAAAAAGCCGATGCTACTGGTAAAGTCCAGTTCGAAGGCGAAATGTACCGGCACGTCAGAGTGGGCACGGCTACCCTTCAGGTTACTGTCAAGTCCGGCGACAAGACTGGAGTTTTTAAGACCACCATGGAGGTCACGGCATCTTAACATCCCCGGGGATTAGGCCGCTCTATGGCCACCGTTCCAGACAGACAGCCAACGACCGGCTTCATGACTCCGCCGATTGGGGAATTCGGCGCCATGGTGACTTTAAAAAGCCGGGGGTTGACATTACAATAGTCTCTGGGGCGGTTAGCTCAGCGGTTAGAGCGCCTGTCTTACACACAGGAGGTCACAGGTTCAAGTCCTGTACCGCCCACCATAGACGACAGTTCCCGAACCTTTGGCTTGAGAAGTGATGAAGCCGAAGGGTGAGTTATATTCTACCCTCACGATTTTACCTTCCTTCACGTTCAGGCGCTTGAAGATGA
>DAOUCU010000108.1:0-1599 GCA_034431935.1 Dehalococcoidia bacterium
GGATTTAAGGGGTCGGGAGTCTTTTTCCGGTTGACAGGCTGGGAGAGAAATGATAGCTTTCCGGTCATGCCACGAAGTTGGCAAGCTTTCAGTTGAACAAGAATAAAGACTTCCGACCTTTGTTTGGTCCCCGACCCCTAATTTGCTTTTCTTTCTTTCTTGCTTTCGATGCCGCTAAAGGAAAAATGAGAAGTATCGCCCTAAAGAACGCTTGGGAACAAACGGCGTGCTTTAGGTTCCAGCGCTTCGAGCCGCAGATTAACGGCCTAGGAAGATTTAAGGGGGAAGATTTAAGGGGTCGGGAGTCTTTTTAATGACCGGGTGGGAGGGGAGAGATAGAATGCCTGCCGTTTCTCGACGATTGCGAATTATTGGTGGAAAAAGATTAGCGACTTCCACCCCTAATATGCTTCGTTATTTGTTTTCGACGCTGGTAAGGCAAAAATGAGAATTCGCCCTAAAAATCGTCTTTCAACGAACGGCTTGCTTTAGGCTCTGGATTCGAGCCGCAGATTAACGGCCTAGGTTACTTCGTCGCCGGGATGCGGCATAGTAAAGGCCTGTCAACAGGGTTAGGCTTGCCAGCAAGACCCACGTGGCTGGTTCGGGAACGGCGAATTGAGCATTGTTGAAGTTAATCACAGCCCAGGAGTAACCTCTGCCTTGTCCATCGCCTGACCATCCCCAGCAGCCCAGCAACTCGCTAAGTTCTCCCGGATGGGCGGCGCGGAATTCCTCCCAGGTCATGTTGACCAATTCATACGTTTGGCCGCCGAAGTTGCCCAGCGGAGCAGGCAGCCAGCGGTCGGCAAACTCGCCCACTCCGCCCACTTCATGATCGGCGCCCAAGTCGAGGTATAACAAACCGTGTGGTTTGCCCGGGTAATCTTCCGGGTCGAAGTAGGTCATCTGAAGAACGAACACATCCGACCGATGACGCTCCTGAGGTAGACCACCCTCGATATCCATCCCGCTCAGTCGCAGCACGTCGCTGTGGAGTATTAACGACTCAAGGATTTCCGAGCCCGGCTCACCGTGGACTTGCCCGTCGTAGCGCCGCCGCCATTGCATACTGACCAGATGTGTGGCGGTGGAATCGATTCCTTCGCGGATTACGGCTTCAGTTCCCAGCGTGGGTCCTTCATCCCAATCGCCGGGAGAAGTTTTTGAGGCCAGTCCGGTATAATCGCGCACTTTTCCGCCAGGCCCGAGGGCAATCAGCCTCCCTTGTCCGACAAGCTCCGGGCCGAAGAGCAAGCGATCATCCCCTGGTCCGGCCCTGCCCAGCCCCACGTTGACGACTATTTCGTTGGTCCAGTCGCGGATGGCGTCTCCGCCCAGGGTATGATTGGTGGCAGTGAGGACGGTAGGGGTAACAATTACGTTCCGGTTGTAATCTGTTCCTCGGAAGGTCAATCCGTAGTTGGAAACCGTTTGGCCATGCTGCACGTCAGTGCCGTTAATGCCCGCGCCGTTTACTGCTCCACCAAGACCGCTGACAGCATTCAGGCCGGTGAAGTCCAGCGTGTCCATCTGTCCACTGCCGGTGCAAGTGATGGAGCTGAACATGTCCACAAAGCCTCGAAGCAACACATTGGG
>DAOUCU010000109.1:0-4125 GCA_034431935.1 Dehalococcoidia bacterium
GTCAGCGTTGGATGATCGTGGGCGGTCAGGTTAAGACCGCGCACGCCCGAGTGGCGCAATGGAAGCGCAACCGACTTGTAATCGGTAGGTTTGGGGTTCGACTCCCCTCTCGGGCTCCATTAAGGCAGGTGGGACAGGGGAGGGGTGCCGGAGTGGTTAATCGGAGCAGACTGTAAATCTGCCGCCTGAAATGGCTGCGCAGGTTCGAATCCTGCCCCCTCCACCACAGCTGGTGGTCATGAGACTGCTGGAAAACAGCATCGTTTTCCAGCGTTGTTTTTTATGATAATATAGAGTGGCTTTAGCCCAGCTAGGCAAGGCCGGGCCCACATAGCTCAGCAGGTAGAGCACGTTCTTGGTAAGAACGGGGTCACCAGTTCGAATCTGGTTGTGGGCTCCATCGAAAAGGGAGGATTCATAATAATGGCAAAGAAGGTCTACGTCCGCACGAAGCCGCATGTCAATGTGGGCACTATCGGTCATGTTGACCATGGCAAGACTACCCTAACCTCGGCGATAACCCTGGTACTTTCCAAGGCGGGTAATGCGCAGTATGTCGCGTTCGAGAAGATCGACGCGGCTCCGGAAGAGAAAGCCCGGGGCATGACCATCTGTATCGCCCATATCGAATACGAAACCGAGAAACGCCATTACGCGCATGTGGACTGTCCCGGGCACGCCGACTACATCAAGAACATGATTACCGGTGCGGCCCAGATGGATGGTGCCATTCTGGTGGTCAGCGCTCCGGATGGTCCAATGCCACAGACCCGGGAGCACATCCTTCTTGCCAGGCAGGTTCAGGTACCGGCCATAGTAGTTGCCCTGAACAAGATTGACGCTATGGAGGATGAAGAGTTGCTCGAGCTGGTTGAACTCGAGCTCAGAGAGCTCCTGACGAAGCAGCAGTTCCCGGGGGACAAGATACCGATTGTTCGTGTCAGTGCTGTCAAGGCGCTTGAGTGCGGATGTGGCAAGAGGGATTGTCAGTGGTGCGGCAAGATATGGCAGCTGATGGACGCCGTTGATTCCTATATCCCGATTCCAGCCAGGCCAAAGGATAAGCCGTTCCTGATGTCGGTTGAGGACGTCTTCGGTATAAAAGGCCGGGGTACCGTGGCTACAGGCAGAATTGAGCGTGGTGTTGTGAAGGTGGGTGACGAAGTCGAAATCGTCGGCATTAAGGAAACAAGGAAGTCGGTAGTCACTGGTGTTGAAATGTTTCACAAGACTCTCGAGGTTGGCGAGCCCGGCGATGCCGTCGGCATTCTGCTGAGAGGTATCGAGCGGACTGATATCGAGAGAGGCCAGGTTCTGGCGGCGCCAGGCTCGATTAAGCCGCACACCAAGGCATACGCCGAGGTTTACGTCTTGAGCAAGGAAGAGGGTGGTCGGCATACGCCGTTCTTCAATGGATACAAGCCCCAATTCTATATCCGGACCCTTGACGTGACCGGCTCGATTGAGCTGGAAAAGGGTGTTGAGATGGTCATGCCGGGCGACAATACCAAGATGACTATGAAGCTGATTTACCCGGTGGCTATGGAAGAGGGTCAGCGCTTTGCTATCCGCGAGGGCGGCCGTACGGTAGGCGCCGGCGTCATCACCAAGATACTTGAGTAACCATGGCGAAGAAGGGCGAAAACAGGGAAACAATTTATCTGGTCTGCGAGAAGTGTAAGGTCAAGAACTACACGACCGAAAAGAATAAGAAGAACGATTCGCAGCGTCTGGAACTGAAGAAGTACTGTCCGAAGTGCCGCGTCCACACGGTCCATAAAGAGGCCAAGTAGGTCGGGTGAGCCGCTGATGTTTAGTCGTTCTCAAGCCACCCCTCTGTCCTTGAAGAGGCCCCGCTTTCAGACCGTTAAGGGGGTTTTTGCAGAGCTTAAGAAGGTCAGCTGGCCTTCCAGACAGGAAGCGATACGTCTGAGTCTCATTGTCATTGCTGTCTGTGTGGCCGTCGGGATTGTGCTGGGCCTGTTCGACTACGGCTTTGCCGAGCTTTTCACCAAGGTGTTGATCGGGGCCGGATAGGTTTGGTGAGCTTCGGTAACGCAGGGTAAGATTATGTCAGAGTCCAACGGTAAAAAATGGTATATAGTGCATACTTACTCGGGCTACGAGGAACGGGTCAAGCGCAATCTTGAGCAGCGCATCAAATTCATGGATGCGACTGCCGACATTGCTCAGGTGGTAATTCCTACCGAGGATGAGATTGAGATCCGGGACGGACAGCGTAAGACTGTTACCAAGAAGCTTTTCCCGGGGTACGTTCTGGTGCAAATGACCATGAATGATAAGAGCTGGAACGTGGTCCGCAACACGCCGGGAGTCACAGGGTTCGTTGGCAGCGGGAACAAGCCGACAGCTTTGGCTGAAGGCGAAGTTGGTGCCATTCTCAAACAGATGAAGGGTGGAGCGCCGAAGGTGAAGGTGGGTTTCACTCGGGGGGAAAGCGTTCGGGTAAAGGATGGGCCATTTGTGGACTTTGTGGGCACGGTTGACGAGGTCAATACCGAGAAAGGCAGGGTAAAGGTGCTGCTCTCAATATTCGGCCGTGAAACTCCGGTACAGCTGGACTTTCTTCAGGTGGAGAAACTGTAAAATGCCGAAAAAGGTAAAGACCGTAATTAAGCTCCAGATACCAGCGGGTAAGGCGACACCGGCATATCCAGTTGGACCGGCACTCGGCCAGCACGGCGTTAACATCATGGCATTCTGCAAAGAGTATAACGACCGCACGGCGTCTCAGGGTAACTTTGTAATTCCGGTCGAGATTACGGTCTTTGAGGATAGGTCCTTCACGTTTGTGACCAAGACGCCGCCGGCCTCTGACCTGCTGAAGCGGACCCTGGGTATTGAGAAGGGTAGCGGCGCCGCCGGTCGCGACAAGGTGGGCAAGATATCGCGGGAGAAGATACGCGAGATCGCTCAAATGAAAATGAAGGACCTAAACGCGCTGGATCTGGCGGCGGCAGAACGAATTATTGAGGGTTCGGCACGCAGTATGGGAATCGAGGTGGAGTAACAGGTATGGCAGAGCACGGCAAGAAATATCAGGAAGTAGCCAAGCTTATCGAACACGGAAAGGCGTATCCTGCCGCGGAGGCGATAGAGCTGGCGAGGAAAACAAGTTACTCGAAGTTCGATGGTTCGGTGCAGGTGCACCTCAGAATGGGTGTCGATCCCCGAGCCTCGGATCAGCAGGTACGCGGGATCGCTATCTTACCTCACGGTATCGGGAAAAAGGTTAGAGTCCTGGTGTTTGCCCAGGGTGAGGCCGTCAAAATAGCGGAGGATGCCGGGGCGGACTATGCCGGGGCCGATGACCTCATCAAGAAGGTTGAAGAGGGCTGGACCGAGTTTGATGTGGCTATCGCAACACCGGACATGATGGGCAGGGTCGGTAAGCTGGGTAAGGTGCTCGGACGGAAGGGCCTTATGCCCAATCCGAAGTCAGGGACCGTAGCTACAGTCAAGGACCTGCCACGGGTTATCCAGGACGCGCGTAAGGGTCGGGTTGAGTTCCGTCTCGACCGCACCGGTATTATTCATGCGGTTGTGGGCAAGGTGAGCTTCGAAGCCAATAAACTCCAGGAGAATCTCCGGTCGCTGATGGAGGCTATCATCAAAGCCAAGCCGAGTGGGGCGAAGGGCCAGTATATCAAGACGGCGTACCTTTCAACCACTATGGGCCCCGGCGTGAAAATCGACCTTAAGTCATTGATGGCAGCGGGGGAGTAAGAGGAGATACAGCTTAAATTTAATATCGAGTCGTGCCGGTGACTGCAGGCGCCTTTCCGGGCTTAATTGATACCTGCTGAGGCGTCAGCCCTTGTTGGGGTCCTCGTGTCACTGGCACGGGGACTTTTTATTTACGGGAGTAACACATGGCCAGAGAAAAGAAGACACAACTGATTGACCGCATCGCTGATGAGATAGCCAGAAGCCAGGTAATCGTCGTTACCGATTACCGCGGCCTGCCGGCTAAAGAACTGACAGTTTTGCGCCGCGCGATGAATAAGGCCGATGGTAAATACATGGTGGTGAAGAACACGCTGGCGATTCTTGCCGCCAAGAAGGCGGGCAATGAGGAGTTGGTCAAACTCCTGACCGGACCGG
>DAOUCU010000110.1:0-1688 GCA_034431935.1 Dehalococcoidia bacterium
GGCCGCCTCGGTAAAGGAGCGGCGTACCGGACCGAGGGGTCGGGGTCTTCATGGGGCGGTTTTTCCAGAGACCGCCCTCTTTTCAAAAACATCGCTATTATTCCCGCCGGATCGTCGCGGTCGCCAAAAAGTATGGCCTCTCCGGGGCAGCATACGGCGCAGAATGGCAGCAGGCCCCGGTCAATGCGCTCTGCGCAGAGGTCACACTTCTCGGGCATACCGGTCCCGGGGTTGACGGTGATGGCATGGTAGGGGCAGGCCTCGATGCAGGAGCCGCAGCCGGTGCAGGTCCGGTAGTCTATGAGCACCAGGCCGTCGGACCGTTTCACCACGGCATCGGATGGGCAGGAATCACGACACTTGGGACTGCCGCAGTGAAGGCATAACTCCGGTCGGTAGTACATGGTCAGGAGTGGGTAGTCACCCCTCGGGGTGTCACGGGAAGGGCCGCCGACAGTTTCCACGCGGACGTACCCCTTGGCCCGGCTGTGTTCAATCTGGCAGGCCACGGTACAGGTATGGCAGCCGAGACAGCGCTCCTCGTCGATTACCATCCCGTAGCGCGTCACGTCCTCACCTTCCTTACCTCCACCAGGCAGTCGTTCATGGGCATATTGGGCTCGTAAAGCCGGTCCTGTACCGGGTTTACGGCGTCGCTGGTGAGAGCGTTGAAGCTCCCCGAGTCAAACTGGTGGAACCACCAGCCCTGCCTGATGTTGATCACCCCCGGGTGCAACCCGGCGTTGATGCAGGCCTTAAGGGTGACCTGTCCCCGGTCGTTGAAAACAGTAACCTGGTCCCCATCGACAATATTTCTTTCCGCCGCGTCCCCGGGGCTGATCTCGACCACCGGAGCGGGGTTGAGGTCGAGCAGTCGCCTGATATTGGCAAACATTGAATGGGTACGGAAGCGGCTGTGTACCTGGACGAACACCAGAGGATACTTCCTGGCAAGAGGTGAGTGGCGGCCCTCGGATGGCTCGCGGTAATCGGGCAGTGCCTCCCGGAACTCGCGCAGGCGCTCGACGTAGAACTCGATCCGGCCGGTGGGGGTGCGGAAGCGGGCTTTATCGCCGTAGCGCTCCGCTGCCTTTACCGGGATGGCCCCTTCCCGCCTCAGCCGGTCGACGCTGATGCCTTTGACGGCCGGGTCGCCGGACGCCAGCAGGAGATCGATGAACTCCTCTTCCGAGTGCCGGTAGTAATCGCCAAAGCCGAGCCGCCGGGCCAGCTGAGAGACGATCCACGAGTCCGGTCGGGACTCGTAAAGCGGCTCTATGACTCTCTGCTGCAGCTGGAGGTAGCTGTCCGGCCCGTTGACAAGGTCGGCGTGCTCCATCGCCGTGGTCGTGGGTAGAACGTAGTCGGCGTACTGCGCCGTTGATGTGAGAAACATGTCGGCAACAACGACAAAATCGAGCCGGGGCAGGATGCCGGATATGATGCGGTTGTTGTTGGAGCACTGGTTGACGAAGTTGATAAAGGCAAACCAGGCCGCCCTGACCGGGTAGGGACGGCCTCTTTCTACGGCATCATACAGGTTGAGGACACCCATGCTATCACTGGCGGATGTAAATTAGACAAAAGTGGCGGTTGAAAATGTTACACCTTGCATAGTTAGGGTGCCTGCCTCTTTACTGGAAGTAAGGAGGGCAGGTAATGCTAAGCAAGGAGGAATTTATCGTGTT
>DAOUCU010000111.1:0-17808 GCA_034431935.1 Dehalococcoidia bacterium
TCGTATTTGTAGGCGGTCGTGCCCAGGGCGTCACTCATGCCGGTCCTCTTGCCCTTGCCGTAGTTGTTGCCGGAAGTGGAGTCGTAAGAGTAAGTCACGCTCAGCCCGGTGCCGGACTTGCCGGTGAGCCGGTTCAGGGCATCGTAGGTCATGGTGATGGTCTGGCTTCTGGCATCGGTCTGGGAGGTGAGAACTGCCTCAGAGCATTAGCCGCCCTTTCGCGGCTTCTCGGGCGCTTCCGGCGGTGCGGTCAACTCCGGCCGCGACCGCGCATCGTCAAGTATGGCCTTCGCAATCTCCTTGATATCAGTGCCAGGGGAAAAACGATATGTATCCGGTATAAAGCCACGTCCCTTCTGTTCCGGCTTCCAGAAGGTTAGTTCTAATTCATCCTCGTACAAGGTTACACCGTAGGCGGCACAACCCTGGTACAGCTTACGCCAGCTCCCGACCCTGGCTGCCCTCAGAAGCGGGTCTTTCTTGTTATCGGGGTGCATCATCTCCTCACGGGATGGAGACGGTATTTCCTGAAGGCCGGCCCCTATGACCCGTTCCAGGGCCTGCGACAGCTCATCAATCTCCAGCGATACGGTAAAGACCGGCTCCACTATCTTGTACATGCCCGCGTAGTCGCCTGTACTGATGAGCGCACGAGTCACCACGTAGGCCTTACCCTGGCGAACGTACACGCTTGCACTACCTTTTTCCACACGCTGTCTGTTCATTCGATTACCTTCACAATAAGTTTCACTCCCTGTTGCGCCGCCCAGGCGATGAGTTCGTCCAGTTCTGCCATCTGCTCCGGTGTGGCGCCCTTGGGGACGGCAAGCTCCAGGACTTTGCCTGCTATTTTGTTGCCCTCGACTGTGGTTCCACCCCATCCGGGATGACCCCCGAAAGCAACCAACTCGTTTACATAACCCTTTACCGTATTGGTGAGGTTGCTGATATTCTGATAGGTCTTGGCGGTCAATTCAATGCTCTTGATACTTGTCGCGATGCCATTTATCCACTTGTCAATGACCGGAAATGTGCGGCTCAGAGTACGCCCCAGCATGTCCTCAATGGCGCGCCCGCGCTCAAATGCGTTTAGCGCCCAGACGCCTGTCCTTTGGGTTGCCGCCGCTGCGGTAGCCCCGGCAGTTGTAGTTGCAGCTCCAAGATAGGCCGTGGCAGCGGGTGCCGCGGCCCCAAATGTCGCACCGACCGCCGCCCCAACGCCAGTGTAAAGCGCGGCTTGGCCCCAGTTGAAGTCGCCATCATGAGTGAAAGCGTACACGGCAAATCCGGCCACTGCCCCGACTGCGGCTCCCACTGCCCACCAGACAACGTTGCCCGATGCGTCACTGTAGGCCAAGGGGTTATTGCGCCCATAGGTATAGCGATTAAGGAGTTGCGGATCGAAAACCGCTACGGGCGTCTCACCGTCTCCGACAGCCGGCCTAAGGCGTGCGGCGGAATATGAGACCACCAGTGGATTGCTGATTCTGCCCTGGGGAGCGGGCGCGTTCTGCACCACCGTATCCGGGCTGATAAACCGCCCGATCACCGGGTCGTAGTACCTCGCCCCGTAGTAGTAAAGTCCAGTTGAGTCCAGCCTCTGGCCGGTGAACTTCCGGTCCGTCGGCACTGAGCCTGACCTGGTCGAACCGTAGGGGTGGTATCTGATACTGCCGGTGGACGAGCCGTTGGAGGCCGTGGTGAGGGCGGTACCGCTCAGGTGGTCCTGGTGGATGTAGCGCAGGGTTGTCCCTTCACGCTGGGCCACCAGCCGGTCGCCGAGATAGTAGCTGGTGGTCACGGTATCGCCGGTCTTCTCGTAGTATTTGTTGACGTAGATGGTCGTGGTGCTGCCCACCGTCTTCTTGCCCCTTATGCCCTCCCCGTCGTAGACAAAGGATGTGGTCGTGCTCCCATCATAGTAAGAAACAAGTCGGTTTTCAATGTCCCAGGTGAGGCTGTGGCTGCCCCGGGCGGTCATGTTGCCGTTGGCATCGTAGGTGTAGCTCGTCCCGTTCATCGAGGTGATGTTGCCGAGCTGGTTGTAGGCATAGGCGACGTACTTCCAGCTTTCCTGGGGCGACTGGTAGGTGGTCACCTGGGAGGCGATGTCCAGCGAGACGTACTGCTTATCGGTCAGGCCGCGGCTGTTGAAGGCGGTGGTGGGCGGTAGAGGACTTGAACCTCTGACCCCTGCGATGTCAACGCAGTGCTCTAACCGCTGAGCTAACCGCCCGTGGACTTGAGGAATTGTAGCAGAGGCAGTTATGACGCGCAAACGCGTCATGACTCGAATCCGGCAAAGCGGAAAAAGTTGCGGAGGAGCTTGAGGCCGGTGTCTCCGCTTTTCTCCGGGTGGAACTGGGTGGCGATAAGGTTCCCCTTCACTATCATGCTGGCGAAGGTCACGCCATATTCAGTCTCACCGGCAACCATTGAATGGTCGGCGGGGACCGGGTAATAACTGTGGACGAAGTAAAAGTCGGAACCGTCCGGTATGCCGTCAAAGATGGGGTGTTTGACGCACTGGCGGACCTGGTTCCAGCCTATATGCGGCACCTTTAAGGTATCGGGAAGGCGCACGACTCTGCCGGGCAGGAGGCCAAGGCATTTAGCCCTATTCTCTTCAGTGGAGGCGAACAGGACCTGGTATCCAAGGCAGATGCCGAAGAAGGGGCGGTCTTTGTTGATGACTTCGGTTATGGCATCGACGAGATGGAGGTTACGCAGTTTCCTGACGGCATCGCCGGCGGCGCCGACACCCGGCAGGAGCACGGCGCGGGCCTTAAGGACGTCTTCGGCCGAAGATGTTACCTTTGGTTTGAAACCAAGGCTGGCGACAGCGTTGGTGACGCTTAAAAGGTTGCTTGCGCCGTAATCAATAATGGCTATCATCCGGCTTGCCTGCTATTCCTTTCGAGAGGGTATTGGGTCTTGATAGGGCTATGCCATTTCTGGCACCCGATACCATAAGGGTCAGGTTAAGGTCTCTCATGATACCGTTTCTCCATTGTGCTTACAAGCTGGACTAAAGTGGACCGTAACGATATAATGTTAGTTCGTGCCTGTCCTCTATGTGGTGGCTACCCCCATAGGTAATCTGGAAGATATTTCACTGCGTGCCCTGAGAGTCCTGCGTGAAGTGAAGCTGATTGCCGCTGAGGACACGCGAAGCACGCGTAAGCTTTTGAATGCTTATGGCATCAGGACGCCGCTGACCAGCTTTCATGAGTTCACCGGCAAAGCGAAGGTCGGGCGTCTTGTCCGGGAACTTAAGGAAAGGGACGTAGCGCTGGTCTCCGAGGCCGGTACGCCCGGGGTGAGCGACCCCGGTTACGATCTGGTGCGTGCCGCTATCGCTGCCGGGGCGCCGGTGGTAACGGTGCCGGGGCCATCGGCGGTGACGGCCGCCCTGGCAGTTTCGGGACTTCCGGCTGACCGGTTTGTCTTCCTCGGTTTTTTGCCGAGGCGCGGAGTCGATCGGCGTAGACTGCTCGAATCGGTGGCCGGTGAGACAACGACTCTGGTTGCATTTGAGTCGCCGCACCGTTTGGGGGAGTCGTTGAAAGATGTGCTTGATATTCTGGGTGACCGGCGGGCGGCGGTCTGTCGGGAAATGACGAAAATGCACGAGGAGGTCTTCCGGGGGACGGTAAGTCAGGCTATGGAGCGATTCATTGAACCGAAAGGCGAGTTCACGGTGGTCATAGCCGGCCTCCAGCGCGTTGAGGCTTCGGAAATGCCTCGTGGGATTGAGGCGGAACTGCGCTGCTTGAGGGCGAAAGGCATGGGAGCGAAAGAAGCGGCCAGGTTGGTCGCGGAGAAGACCGGTCTGCCAAAGCGTAAGCTGTATGAGACCTTACAGCGTTCAGGGTAATTCAGCAGGAGGCAAAAATGCGTCGCGGTTGTATTGCAATCAGCGAAGTTACCTGTGATGGTTGCGGGCGTATTTTAAGGCACGGGGAGAGGTACCTGGCGGATGATGCCAAAGGTGGTGGAACGACGCGCCTTTGCGTTGATTGCTGTGCCAGAAAGGGTATGGTGGGATATAAACGTGAGCGCGGCCAGGAGATAATGACCCTTTTCGGCGAAAGCATGGAAGCGCCGCCGGGACGCGCCGCCGAGCGGGCGGCGGCCAAGCCTGCGAAAGAGAAGCGACAGCGGGGTAAAACCACGGTGGCTGAGCCCCCGGCCGCTACGGAGGATGAAGTACCCGATGCCTGAGAACATACTGGTGGCCGTGGCCTGGCCTTATGCCAGCGGCCCTCTTCATCTGGGCCAGGTGGCCGGGGCCTATCTGCCGGGGGATATCTTTGCCCGCTACCACCGCCTCAAGGGTAACCGTGTATTGATGGTATCCGGCAGTGACCAGCACGGCACACCGATTACACTTAAGGCGGAACAGCAGGGAAAGACGCCCCAGGAGCTTGTGGCCGGCTACCACCAGATTTTCCTTGATAGCTGGCGTAAGCTGGGCATCTCTTTCGACACATTTACTACCACCGGGACTGACAATCACGCTCGGGTGACACACGATATCTTTCTGACACTGCTCAAGAAGGGCTTTATCTACAAGGGCTCGATGCCCCAGGCCTATTGCCCCAGGTGCCAGCGCTTTATGCCGGACCGCTACGTGGAAGGCACCTGTCCGCTGTGCGGATTCTTCCCGGCCAGGGGTGACCAGTGCGATAACTGCGGGCGGCCGCTGAACCCCGGCGATATCAGGGACCTGAAGTGCCGCATCTGCGGGACGCCGCCGCGGTTCGAGAACTCGGAACACTATTTTCTCAAGCTGAGCGCCTTCGAGGGTCAGTTAAAATCGTGGATCAAGGAACAATCACACTGGCGGCAGAACGTCCGCAACTTCACCGAAGGGTACCTCCAGGAAGGACTGAAGGACCGCGCCATTACCCGCGATATTGAGTGGGGAATTTCGGTGCCGGTGGCGGGCTTCGAAAAGAAAGTCATCTACGTCTGGTTCGAGGCGGTTATCGGCTACCTTTCGGCTTCTAAGGAATGGGCGAAGTCGCAGGGCGATGAGTCGGCCTGGGAGGCTTTCTGGAGTGAGGACGCCCGGAGCTACTATTTCATCGGCAAAGACAATATACCGTTCCATACTATTATCTGGCCGGCGATGCTGATGGGTTATGGTGGACTCAGGCTTCCCTATGACGTGCCCGCCAACGAGTTCTTGACAATCGAGGGCAGGAAGCTTTCAACCAGCCGCAACTGGGCCATCTGGCTCCCGGACTACCTTGAGCGCTATGCTCCGGACCCGCTGCGCTATATGCTTTCAGTCAACATGCCTGAAACCAGCGACACCGACTTCTCGTGGAGCGAGTTTCTACGGCGCAATAATGATGAGCTGGTGGCTACCTATGGCAATCTGGCGCACCGCACTCTTACCTTTACCCAGCGTAACTTTGGTGCCGCCGTGCCCGACGGCGGAACGCCGGACGAGCAGTCCCAGGCGCTTCTGGCCAGGGCACAGACAGCCATGGATGAAGTGGACAGGTCGCTGGGCCAGGTGCGCTTCAAGGAGGCGATTAAGACGGCAATGGCGCTGGCCCAGGAAGCCAACCGCTACCTTGACTACCGGGCGCCGTGGAAGGCGGTCAAACAGGACCGCCAGAATGCAGCGTCTACGGTCTTCATTGTTTTCAATATCCTTTCGGCGTTGAAGACGATGCTGTACCCGTTCCTGCCATTCAGTTCTACCAGGCTCCATGCTATGCTTGGCTTCGGAGGGCAGGTCGAGTCAGGTGGCTGGAGGGCCGTGCCGGTCCGGGCGGGACAGGCATTACCGCCGCCGGAGCCGCTTTTTGTCAAGCTCGACAATTCGATTGTGGACCAGGAAACACAGCGGCTGGGACAGCCGTATAATCTCTGAGATGGTACAGATAGAGAGCGTTTACGAGCCGGTGCGCGAGGCTCTGAAACTGGTCGACCATACGATTGAGAAGGTGGTGGAGGTCGAGGACGGTTTCGTATCGAAGTTGCTGGAGCACGTTCTCAAGGGAGGCGGTAAGCGAATACGGCCGGCCATCACCCTTCTTGCCGGTAAGTTTCATAACTACAATCTGGACCTGCTGGTGCCGATGGCGGCGGCGGTGGAAGTCCTGCACACGGCGACGCTGGTGCATGATGACACTATTGACCGTTCCAGAACACGTCGGGGTAAGGTGACTGTCAGTGCCGGGTGGGGTGACGCCCGGGCGATATTGCTCGGCGACTATCTTCTGGCTAAAGCTGCGGACCTGTGTGCCGCTACTGAAAACTGCCGCGTTATCCGGTTGTGTTCACAGACGCTGATGACTATCTCAAGAGGTGAGCTCGAGCAGTCGGCGTTCACCTTCAATCTCCCCGGGGCAAAAGACCAGTATTACCGCTGGATTGCGGCCAAGACGGCGGCGCTTTTCGGCATGGCCGCGGAGTCGGGCGGCATTCTGAGCGGGGCGTCGGAAGCCGAGATTGCCGCGTTAAGGGAATACGGCTGCAACCTGGGCATGGCTTTCCAGATAGTTGACGATGTTTTGGATTTCGCTGGCGACGAGGCGGAGATGGGCAAGCCGACAGGCGAGGACCTGCGTCAGGGTGTGGTAACTCTCCCGGCGATTCTCTACCTGGAGAGCAACTATGGCGACAGGCCGGCGAAGGATATCGCCGGCATTGTGGCTAAGAATCAGCGTAAGCTAAGACTGCTGACCAGGAAAGTGCGTGAATCGCCGTTCGTCAGGGAGTGCTCGGAGATTGCGGCCAATTACTCGGAGCTGGCGCGCAGGTCGCTGAGCGTGATGCCGGACGGTATCGCCAAACAGAGTCTGCTGAACCTGGTGGACTGGGCTTTGGAGAGGAAGAAATAGAGCGGGTCAATGGGACTCCTTGACCCACTTAGCGCCGTTCCGGTAGACCTCTTTTTTCCACAGGGGCACGATTTCCTTGATACGGTCTATGGCATAGGAGCAGGCGGCAAAGGCCTCTCTCCGGTGGGGGGCGGCGATGACAACAGCCACGGCGGCTTCGCCGGCTTTGACCGGGCCGACGCGGTGGACGATGGCGATGTCATTCGTCAGCCATTTCCCGGCGATTTCATCGGCTATCTCCTTGAGTCGGGTTCTGGCCATCGTGGTATAAGCTTCGTAATCAATGCGCACGACCTTCTTGCCGTCTGACGGACTGCGAACGGTGCCGAGGAAGGTGACGATAGCGCCGTCGCGTTCCCTGCGGACGCGGTTTACGAGTGTTTCGAGAGATATTGGCTGTCGGGTAATCCGGACCATTCTGATTCCCCGGGGTGAGATACTAGGCCGGGCTCGGTGCGGTGGCCGGGCCGGTGCCGGCTTCGGGTTGAGAGACCGGAGGCCTCTCGGCGACTGGCGGCGTCATCGGGACGGTCGCCGGTTGTTTTGGCCCGGTGAAGAAGGCCTCGAACTCGTCAGCGTCAATGGTTTCCTTTTCCAACAGGCGTTCCGCAATCGCCTTGAGCAGGTTGGAGTGTTCGGTCAATATTCGTTTGGCGGTCTCGTGGGCCTTTTCGATAAGGGTGCGTACTTCGTTGTCAATCATGAGCGCCGTGCGTTCGCTGTAGTCGCGCTGTTCACTGATTTCCTTGCCGAGGAAGACCAGCTCCTCGCGGCGGCCGAAGGTACGTGGTCCGAGCTTATCGCTCATACCGAGTTCAGTTACCATACGGCGGGCCAACTTGGTAGCCTGCTCAATATCGCTGTGAGCTCCGGTGCTGACATCACCGAAGATGAGCTCCTCAGCGGCGCGTCCTCCCATGAAAACGGCAATTCGGCTTTCAAACTGGGAACGCGTCATGAATCTCCGGTCTTCGGTCGGCAGTTGAAGGGTGTACCCCGCCGCCAGACCGCGTGCGATGATAGATACCTTATGGACCGGGTCAGCATTGGGTAGCATTCTTGCTACCAGAGCGTGGCCGGCTTCATGGTAAGCTTTGAGCTTTTTCTCACGGTCGCTGATGACCTGGCTCTTCTTTTCCGGACCGGCGATTACACGTTCAACCGCTTCCTGGAGCTCCTTCATACCAATTTCGCTCCGGTTGCGCCGTCCTGCCAGGAGGGCGGCCTCGTTGAGCAGGTTGGCGAGGTCGGCGCCGCTAAAACCTATGGTCTGTCTTGCCAGTACCTCCAGCTTGACCTCCTTGGCCAGCGGCTTGCCCTTGGCGTGGACCTGAAGGATAGCCTCACGGCCGTTGACGTCGGGCTGTTCGATGATTACATGGCGGTCAAAGCGCCCGGGGCGAAGCAGTGCAGGGTCGAGGATGTCGGGGCGGTTGGTTGCCGCCAGCACGATGACGCTGGCGTTGGTATCAAAGCCGTCCATTTCGACCAGGATCTGGTTCAATGTCTGCTCGCGCTCGTCGTGGCCGCCGCCAAGCCCGGCACCGCGATGCCGCCCGACGGCATCGATTTCGTCGACGAAGACGATGCATGGCGCGTTTTTCTTAGCCTGGTCAAAGAGATCACGGACACGGGCGGCGCCGACTCCCACGAACATCTCGACAAACTCACTGCCACTGATTGAAAAGAAGGGTACTCCGGCCTCGCCGGCAACGGCCCGGGCAAGCAGTGTCTTGCCGGAACCGGGTGGGCCGACCAGGAGGACGCCGCGCGGGATGCGGGCGCCGAGGGCCTGAAATTTCTGCGGCGATTTGAGGAACTCCACGACCTCCTGGAGCTCCTCTTTAGCTTCGTTGACGCCGGCGACATCGGCAAAGGTGACGGTAGGCCGGTTGCCGCCAGCCAGGCGGGCGCGGCTCTTGCTGAAATTCATGGCCTGAGTATTGGCGCCGCGCGCCGAGCGGAAAAGGAAGAAGATGAGAGCGCCAAAGAGCGCCAGGGGCAAGAACTGGATGAGTGCGTTGCCCCAGTCAAAGCCACTCGGCTGGACGTCAATTTTAACGCCACCATCGCCGACCGGGATGCCGTTGGTTTCGAGCACCTTAACAAGGTCGGCGGTACCGCCGAGGAAAGAGGTCTTAAGCAAGGCCTGGTCGCCTTTGAGGCCGATAAGGACGTCGCCTTCCTGCCTGATGGTATCAATCTGGCCCTGCTTGATATCGTTAATAAGCGTGTAAAGAGGGACTTTCTCCGGACCGCGTCCGAGGGGAAGAACCGTAGACACGAAAACCATGACTCCAACGAGGAGCAGAAGGTAGAAAAGGATGCTTTGCCACCACCTGGCGTTCATAAGTTGCCGTCCTGTCTGTTTAAGCCGATCTGTCCGCTTTGTATTTGTAAACCTATAACGGATTAACGGCCGTTAGGGTTAATTATAGTGAAAGGTCATTACCTTGGCAAAAACTGTGGGTTACAGGAGTTCTGGTTGAAATCTCCGTTTGAACGCCTTGACAAAACAGCTATGCGGACATAAGATGGTTTCTAAGCAGTAGCTCTGCTACCGGAGGTTTGATATGTCAGGTGAGAAATGGTCGCCGCAGCCATATGCCTGGGAAGAGCTAATTTCGTTTGACAGGCTCAGGAGAGCTGTTTCCGGCCGGGTGGTTAAGCGTCTTGAGATGATGATGGAGACCGAGCCGATAATTGACCCGGATATAATCGCCGGGCTCACCAAAGAGGAATGGCAGAGGGCCATGGAAGCGGTAAGGTCATCACCAGCGGCGCGTGAGGCCTATCGCAAGTTCCTTGAGGGCACGGTGGCGGCTCAGGTAGCCGAGCATCTGGCCAAGGATAAGGCCCAGCTCGAGACTTTGGGCGTGGCCGAGAAGGGTATCTAAAACTTCTATTCGGCAGGTCTTAACAGGCGGCCGTGATCGATCAATCGCGGCCGCGTTTCTACTGGCCGGATGCCAGTAGTTAGCATCTTTGGAGGTAAAGGCCAATTCCATCTGATGGCGGCATTGACAAGCATCAGTTCGAGCAAATGCGGAAAGAGCTCGATATGCTTGACCAGCGTCTTGACAACATTGACTCGGTACTGACAACGCTGGTCGAACGGGTCATGAAACAGCCCCTGAGGATGGAGATTATCTGCCCCAAGTGCGGCGAAACCATCCAGGTCAATATCACCAGCAGTGTGCGGCTCGGCCGGCGCAGTGAGTCCGCCTAGCCTGCGGTATTGTAATCCTGAAATAGCCTTATCTACCGGTCTGTCCTCGTGTTCGATTCGCCTTGACGTGGCAATCCTGTCTTTGTTATAGTCTGCCAAAGTCTCTAAGGAGGCATCTGTGGCTTCTCCCAAATTCAAGGAACTCACGCCGGCTTATGGCTTTGACGATGTCGCCCTCGTCCCCGGCGACGTCACAGTGAACCCGGAACAAACTGACATTTCCTTCTCCATAGCTGACCACAGGTTTGAAATACCCATTCTGGCGGCGGCGATGGATGGGGTGGTCGATCCCAGATTCGCGGTACTTTTCGGGAGACTGGGTGGGCTGGCGGTGATGAACCTTGAGGGCATACAGACTCGCTACGCTGATGCTGATGCTGTGCTTGAGGAGATTGCCAGTGCCCCTGCGTCCGAAGTGACGGCATTGATGCAAAAGGTGTACTCATCCCCGATCAAGGAGGAGCTTGTCGGTAAGCGTATCAAACAGATTAAGAAGGGCGGCACCGTGTGCGCCGTTTCTATCACGCCACCGAATGCCAAGAAACTGGCGCCCATAGCTAAGGAGGCGGGTGTTGACATTCTGGTTATTCAGTCAACGGTAACCACGGCCAGGCATATTTCTAAAAGTTATCGCGGTCTTATTTTCTCCGAGTTCAAGCAGTCGATGAGACTGCCAGTGGTCGTAGGCAACACAGTATCATTCAGCGCCGCCATCGAACTGATGAAGGAGGGGATTGATGGGTTGCTCGTAGGTGTTGGGCCAGGTGCCGCCTGTACCACTCGTGAGGTGCTGGGTGTGGGTGTGCCACAGGTTACGGCCACAATTGACAGCGCCGCGGCCCGGGACGCCTACTTTAAGGAGAGCGGGCGGTATGTACCGATTATCACTGATGGCGGCATGAAGAACGGCGGTGATATTTGCAAAGCAATCGGCGCCGGGGCAGACGCAATAATGCTCGGCTCTATCTTCGCCGGCGCCAAAGAAGCACCGGGCCGGGGGTATCACTGGGGTATGGCCAATCCGCATGCCTCACTGCCTCGTGGAACGCGGGTCAAGGTGGCTTCAGGCGCACCCCTCGAGAGGATACTCTTCGGGCCGAGCTCAAGGACGGACGGTACCGAGAATCTGGTTGGCGCTTTGCGCACCTCGATGGGGGTCTGCAGTGCGCGCAACATCAGGGAAATGCACAAGGTCAGGATGGTGATTGCACCATCCATAAAGACCGAGGGCAAGCATTTTCAGATGGCGCAGTGCGCCAGGTAAAGTAGTATGGCCAAACAAGTTAAAGTTTACTCAACCCTCACCTGCCCGATATGCCGTCGGACCAAGAAGTTCCTTGAGGAGAACCGGGTTCCCTTTCAGGACTTTAACGTAGGTGTTGACGCGGTAGCCCGCGATGACATGATTAGGAAGAGCGGGCAGATGGGTGTGCCGGTGATTGATATTGACGGCGAGATAATCGTCGGGTTCGACGAGCCGAAGCTTAGAGAGAAGCTGGGACTTCATCGGGGTTGAGACAGTGATGCGGTGGTGGGTTGGGTGGGACGGTATATCTCCCGGGCCAAGCATACAGAAAGGCCGGATGCAGTGCGATGTATGACCTCATTATTGTCGGTGCCGGGCCGGCAGGCATGACCGCCGCCGTTTATGCGGCGCGTAAGAAACTGAACACCCTGCTTATCTCGAAAGACGTTGGCGGTCAGGTGAACTGGACGCTTGGCGTCGAAAACTACATGGGCTATCAGTTCATCGAGGGGCAAGAGCTTATGGTAAAGTTTGAAGAGCAGGTGAAAAAGTTCCCCATCGATGTCAAGACCGGGCAACTGGTGGGTAAAGTCAGCAGGGGAAAAGACACCTTTCGTGTCGAGACCGAGCACGGTGACGCTTACGAAGGCCGTGCCGTTATTGTGGCCAGCGGCAAGCGGCCGAGGCCGCTCGGTGTCCCAGGAGAAGAGAAACTGCGGGGGCGGGGAGTTACCTATTGCAGTGTCTGCGATGGCCCCGTCTTTACCGGTAGAAAAGTGGCGGTGGTGGGGGGTGGCAATTCCGCCCTGGAAGCGGTCAACGACCTGGTCAATATAGCCGAGCATGTTTTCATGGTATCACTGACGCCGCTCACCGGGGACGCCGTTCTTATCGAAAGGGCACGGCAGGCGGCCAACCTCACGGTATTCACGGAGTATCAGGTTCTTGACATAAGTGGCGAGAACGTGGTACAAGGTATGCGTATAAAGGACCTGAAGTCTGGTGAAGTGAGGCATCTGGAGGTAGCGGGCATCTTTGTTGAGATTGGACTGATACCAAATTCGGAGCTGGTTAAAGGGCTGGCTGAGTTGAATGCCATCGGCGAGGTGAAGGTCAACTGCACTTGCGAGACAAGCGTGTCTGGTCTATTCGCTGCCGGCGACGTTACCGATGCTCCGGAGAAGCAGATTGTAGTGGCGGCAGGAGAAGGTGCTAAAGCGGCCCTTCGGGCTCACCGCTACCTTCAGAGACTTAACTCGTAGCGCCAGTCATCCGCCCGAGGTGAAATACCGGCATCTTGAGTGTTATAATTAACTTTATGTTGAAAAGGTTTGGGCAATACATTCAATGACAGGGCGTGTTTATCTCGACTACGCGGCGACGACGCCGGTGCTGCCGGAAGTGCTCCAGGCGATGCTGCCGTATTTCAATGAGGTCTACGGTAATCCACTGTCAATCCATGCCTGGGGTGATAGTGCGCGGCAGGCGATTGAGGATGCCAGGGCCAAAACGGCCTCCCTTATTGGCGTTGGCAGGCCCGAGGAAATCATTTTCACCTCCAGCGGTACTGAATCTAACAATATGGCTATTAAGGGCCTTGCCCTGGGCCGTCAGGACAAAGGAAAACATGTCGTCGTTTCGGGAATCGAGCATTTTTCAGTCCTCCACTCGGCGCGGACTTTGCAGAAGTCGGGGTTTGAAGTGACCACGGTTCCCGTCGACAGGAACGGCGTGGTTAACCCTGACGATGTCGCCAGAAGCCTGCGCAAGGACACGGTGCTGGTTTCGGTGATGCATGCCAACGGCGAAGTTGGGACAATCCAGCCGATTAAGGAAATTGCCGGGAAGGTCAAGGAGACAGGAGCTCTTTTCCACACTGATGCCGTAGCCAGCACGGGCATCCTGCCGGTGAATGTCACCGAGCTTGGCGTCGATGCCCTGAGCATGGCGGCCAACCAGTTCTACGGGCCAAAGGGCGCCGGGGCGCTCTGGGTGCGCCGCGGTGTTCGTCTTTTACCGCTGATGGATGGCGGTGTTCAGGAAGATGGACGGCGTCCGGGGACCGAGAACGTTCCGGCGATTGTCGGTATGGGTAAGGCTGCGGAAATCGCCAGGATTGAGATGAAGGAGCGTGCCGCAAAGTTCACGGCCCTGCGCGACCGGCTGATTAAAGGGGTTTTGGGTAAGGTACCGCATACCATACTTACCGGACATCCAGCACAGCGTCTGCCCAATCATGCCAGCTTCTGCATCGAGTTTATCGAGGGGGAGGCGATGCTGATGCTCTTGAGCGGTCAGGGGGTGGCGGTTTCTAGCGGCTCCGCCTGCACCTCTCGTGCTCTCAAAGCTTCGCATGTCCTCATCGCTATGGGGCTTTCGCACGAGGTAGCGCAGGGCTCGCTGATGTGCACCGTCGGCATCGGTACGACCGAGGCCGATATAGACTATGTCGTTGAGACCCTGCCGCCGATTGTTACCCGGCTCAGGGAGATGTCTCCGCTCTGGGCCAAGCACTTGAAGCAGGGCAAAGGAGAGTAACATGCCGGTATATAGCGACAAGGTAATGGACCATTTCATGAAGCCGCGCAATGTCGGCGAGATTCCGGATGCCGATGGGATTGGCGAGGTCGGCAACCCGGTCTGCGGCGATATGATGACTTTCTACATTAAGGTCAGGGACGGGAAACTGGAAGATGTTAAATTCAAGACTTTTGGCTGTGGCGCCGCCATTGCCGTTTCCAGCATGGTGAGCGAGATGGCCATCGGCAAGACGCTGGAAGAGGCCGCCAGGATTACCAACCAGTCGGTAGCACAGGAGCTTGGCGGGCTGCCCAAGAACAAAATGCATTGTTCCAATCTCGGCGCTTCGGCCCTGCATAAAGCAATCAAGGACTATGCTGATAAGAAGGGCATCAAGATCGAAGGGCTCGAGGTAGAAGAAGAGGAGGAGCACGAAGATGACGAAAAGACCTGCTGAGAAGGCCGGGGGCGGTGAGCATAAATGCCGCTGTCCTTTCTGTGATGTGGAGGTGATTTTCAAAATGGAGGAGGTGCCTGTCATCTGTCAGGGATGCCAGGTTGTCCTTCATCTGTGCCCGAAGTGCCGCAAACCGGTGCCGCGCGACGCTAAGAAATGCCCCGAATGCGGAGCGAAACTGCCATGACTCAGCCAAAGGCGAAGCTGACAATCATTCTTTTCAGCGACAGTCTCGATAAGGTGCTCGCGGCTTTCAATCTGGCCATCGGTGCGGCGTCTTCCGGAATGGATGCTACCATCTTCTTCACTTTCTGGGGGCTGAATGTTGTCAAGAAGAATCAAGGCAGCATTAAATCAAAGGGCTTGATGCGCAAGATGTTGAACGCCATGAACCGCGGCGGGACGAAGCGCCTACCGCTGTCCAAGTTCCATATGCTTGGTATGGGCAAGTGGATGATGGGCCGTTTGATGAAGGATATTAAGTTTCCGGACGCGCAGGAATTGCTGGAGATGGCCAAAAGCCTCGGCGTTAAGTTCGTTGCCTGTACCACCACCATGGGTATGATGGGACTTGGCAAGGACGCCTTCATACCCGAGGTTGATACCTTCGCCGGTGTTGCAACTTACCTGTCCGAGGCGGGGGAAGCTAGAATTAACCTGTTCATATAGAGAGGTATGTTGATGAAGGCTGATGCTACATTGGACTGCATCGGGTATTACTGCCCGCTGCCGATTGTCCATACCGCGAGGAAAATGAAGGAACTCAGGCCGGGTGAGGTGCTTGAAGTGGTGGCTGATGACATGGGCATTAAGGAAGACTTGCCTAACTGGTGCCGGCAGACCGGGAACGAGTTTCTCGGCATCGAGGAGCAGGGTGGCCAGTACCGGGCTTATGTCAAGAAGAAATAGCGACATCCGCTGAAAACCACCGACTCTATCACAGGGGTGAAGCATTGAAGGTTGCACTTGCTGACGGTATCTACTGGGTGGGGGCGATTGACTGGAATCTTAAGGACTTTCACGGTTATACCACGCATCGCGGCTCCACATACAATGCCTATCTCATTGTCGATGAAAAAGTTGCACTGATTGACACGGTCAAAGCGCCTTTCTTCGGTGAGATGCTTGGCCGTATCAGTGAGATTATCGATCCGGGGAAAATAGACTACGTCATCTCCAATCACGTGGAAATGGACCACTCCGGCTCACTACCGCAAATCATGAAGGCGGCGCCACGGGCGAAACTTGTCACCACCGAGAAATTTGGTGAAGCGGGACTCAGGAAGTGCTTTCACTGTGACTGGCCGCTTGTGCCGGTGAAGGAGGGGAGCGAGCTTGTGCTCGGGAAGCACAGGCTGTCTTTTATTCCCCTGCCGATGCTCCACTGGCCGGACTCTATGGCCACCTACTGCGTCGATGAGGCGATAATGTTCTCCAACGATGCCTTCGGCCAGCACTTCGCCAGCTCCCGCCGTTTCGATGATGAGGTTGACCTGCCGGTGGTAATGCTTGAGGCGGCCAAGTACTATGCCAATATTCTCATGCCTCTCAGCGGCCTGGTGCTGAAAGCATTGGACAGGCTCAAAAACGTGAAAATGAATATCATCGCGCCCAGCCATGGCATCATCTGGCGCGCCCACCGCGGCGAGATTCTAAACGCCTATGCTGATTGGGCCAGGGGCGGCGGTAAGAAAAAGGTGGTTATTGTCTACAGCACCATGTGGGGAAGTACCGAGAAGATGGCGCTGGCTCTCGCCGAAGGTATTGCCGGCCAGAACGTCGAATACAGCGTGTATGACCTGGCGAAGTCGGACCGGAGCGATGTAGTTGCCGATATTCTGACCAGCAGGGGCCTGGCCGTAGGTTCAGCAACCCTTAACAACGGGATGCTCCCTCTGGCGGCGGCCTTCCTGACGTATGTCAAAGGGCTGAAGCCGGTCGGCAAAATAGGTGCGGCCTTTGGTTCCTTTGGCTGGGGCGGCGGCGCGGCTAAAGCCGTTGAGGAGGAGCTGAAGCTGGCCGGGGTCGAGATGGCGGCCCCGGGTGTGTCCATACGCTATGTTCCGGAACCGGGCGAACTTGAGCAGTGCCGCGACCTGGGCCGGACTCTAGCGGCAAGAGTTGCCGGGTAGGTGTTGAATGTGACTTCGACGGAAGAAGAAATACTGCGGACCTATAAGACAGTAGCGGTGGTTGGCCTGTCAGACAACACGGAGCGGGCCAGCTACCGCGTTGCCAGCTATCTCAAGGAGCACGGCTACCGGATAGTGCCGGTTAATCCCACGGTCAGGTGGGTGCTGGGCCAGTTATGCTATCCTGACCTGGCTTCGGTGCCGGGGCAGGTTGAGGTCGTGGACATCTTCCGCCGACCGGAGGAGGTGGGGCCAATTGTTGAGCAGTCTATTGCCAAGGGCGCCAAGGCCATCTGGATGCAGGAGGGTATCATAAACGAGGAGGCGGCGGCCAAAGCCAGACAGGCGGGGCTGAAGGTGGTCATGGACCGGTGCATGATGAAGGAGCATCGCAAACTCGGGGAACAATCGGGATAAACTGAAAAAGGCCTTACCCAGAAAGAGGATGCGCCGTTAATAGTTGCAGTTGCCTTGATGTAACCGTGGTGTATTAAGTCATAGCTTTGAAATAAGATATGCTTTCCCCGGAGGGGGAAGAGCAGGAGTTGACTGGCAAATGACAGAAGAAATCGGCTCGACCCTGGAAATACTGGAGCAGGCGATTAGGGTGGAACAGCAGGGACTTGACTTTTACCGGCGGGCAGAGGAACGGACGCGGAACGCGGGCGGTAAGGCCTTCTTTGCTTCGCTGGTGGAGGACGAGAAGCGGCACGAGCATATCCTTCGCGGCGAGTATGAGAAGGTGAAGGCCGGGACAGGATTCATTGAGGCGGCCTCAGCGGTGAGGATGGAATTGCCGGAGCTGACCCTGTTTCCCAGAAAGGACGTACTGAGGATACCGCCCGGGGCAACCGACCTTGAAGTACTGCAGATTGCCATTGACTTTGAGCGGCGCGGCTACGATATGTATATGAAAGCGGCCGATGGTATGGCTGACCTCACCGGCAAAGCGGTGTACCAGTACCTTGCGAAATGGGAAGGCCACCACCGCCACCTGCTGGAGAGGGCTTTGAATCAGCTCAGCGCCGACGGGACCTGGCTGGTGCTGGACAAGGAACGGCCGCTTCTCGACGGAGGCCCGTAGCAACCGGCTGCGGGATGGATGTCCGGTTATTATTTTGTATAGTTAGGCGCGTTGACGCTCGATAGGGCGGTTGCTACAATTGCCTGCGCAATGGGGCTGTAGCTCAGCTGGGAGAGCGCTGCGTTCGCATCGCAGAGGTTGGGGGTTCGAATCCCCTCAGCTCCACCATAGACGACAGTTCCCGAACCTTTGGCTTGAGAAGTGATGAAGCCGAAGGGTGAGTTATATTCTACCCTCACGATTTTACCTTCCTTCACGTTCAGGCGCTTGAAGATGA
>DAOUCU010000112.1:0-2972 GCA_034431935.1 Dehalococcoidia bacterium
AGGACATCAGTAGCAAGAAGGGACTATAATAGGAGCGTCAGGGAGGAGCATGGCCTTTAGAGTGTCCACTTTTCCAAAGGCTTGTTTTGTCCCACTTTCGCTGACGACATACAGCTTCTGCGGTCACGGATGTTTATTATCTCGTGTGCATCCACAATGACAGGGACGGCGTTCTCTCCAACTATAAGGGCAGCCTTTCTTGCCGTTTTATTTGCGTAACGCATGCTCAAGTTTATTTTATTACAATGTTGTTAACCGAGCAAGAATTAGCTTGACACTGCTTGCGAGGAGAGTTACAATTCTTATACGCAGGTAAATATATATGTCTGGGAGGATAAAGATGAGCAGGAAAATGACGGTCGTGTTCCATGATGAGGAGCTTTATACAGACTTAAAGGTAGAAGCTGCGAGGCGTCACACGGCAGCCAGCGAAATTATTACCGATGCTGTACGGCAGTGGCTGGAAAACCGTGAGGATGCCGACCTGCTACCCGTGATTGAATCCGCTCGTACCGAATGGAAGGAGAAGGGCGGGCGTCCTTGGTCTGAAGTTGAGCAGGAAATTGATGAGGCGGTGAACAGAAGGGAAAGGGAACCAGAGGCTAAGCGTGTATAGGCTCGAAGTCTCGCCGGCGGCTGACCGTGATTTAGATAGGCTGAAAAGGCGAATCCAAAGGCACAATTTCGAGCGGTTGCGAGTCGCTATCAGGGGTTTAGCTGATGAACCCCGACCCCAGGGAGTAAGAAAAATTCGGGGAGCTGAGAGAGCCTATCGAATCAGAGTGGGCAGCTATCGTGTCGTTTACGAAGTTTACGACAGTGAGAACTTGGTTGTGATATTACAGGTGGTGAGGCGGACAGAGGCAACATACCGGTGATAACGTCGTCTATGCAGGAGGGGAGAAAGCAGTGTCGGAGGAGAATTTAGGTCAGGCAATCGAAATCCTATTGAGCAGAAGGGCAAACCGGTTCCTGAACAACGCTGGCTATCTTGACCACATTAAGAAATGTGTGGCTGAATTGCAATTCAGCACCTTTGAAGAAGCTTTTCTCTTTGGGGCATTAGACGCCATGATTCAAGATTTTGCATCAGCGGAACAGATGAACTTACCTCCTGGAAACCCTATCTATGACCCTGGATATCGTGCTAATCGATTTGAGCGATTAAAGGCGTGGAAACAAACTTGGGAAACCCAGGGAAGAATCCCATTCAAGAAGAGATTATAAATAACAGTCGCGTGACGGAATTTGAAAATGGCTATCGATTCAAAACCGCTAAATGAGTACATCAAAGCTATCGAAAAAGAGATGGTAGCCGGTAACGCGACCGAGCATACGCACCGACCAGCGCTCAAAGCGTTGATTGAAGGGCTGGCTGAAAAGGTCACCGCCACCAACGAGCCAGCACACATAGAGTGCGGCGCTCCCGACTTTGTAGTTACTAGGGGCGTTACTACCATTGGCTACATCGAGGCTAAAGACGTTGGGAAGAGCCTTGACGAGGCGGAGAAATCAGAGCAATTAGAACGCTACCGCGATTCACTCACCAACCTGGTTCTTACCGATTATCTTGAGTTCCGCTGGTACGTGGATGGCGAGTGCCGTCTTAAAGCCCATCTGGGAAGTCCCACAAAAGACGGTAAAATCAGGCGGGATAAAGACGGAATTCAGGCAGTAGCCGAGCTTTTAACCAATTTTCTCTCCCGCAAAGCTGAAACGGTGGGCACGCCAAAGGAACTGGCGCTGCGCATGGCAAAACTGGCACACATGATTCGCAACCTCATCGTCAACGCCTTTGCGAAAGAACCGGAAGCCGGCAGTCTTCACACCCAGCTAGCGGCTTTCCGTGATAATCTCATCCCCGACCTCTCGGTTGAGCAGTTTGCCGATATGTATGCTCAGACCATCGCCTACGGGCTTTTTGCCGCCCGCTGTACCAATTCCGGCAATAAGGAATTTACCCGGAAAGATGCCGCTTTCCTTTTGCCCAAGACCAACCCGTTTCTGCGCAAGCTCTTCAACCATATTGCCGGGCCTGACCTGGATGACCGCATCGCCTGGCTGGTGGACGACCTGGCGCAGGTTCTTGCCCAGGCGGATATGGCTGCCGTCCTCCAGGACTTCGGCAAACGCACTGCGAAAGAAGACCCGGTAGTCCATTTTTATGAAACATTTCTCACTGCCTATGACCCCAAAGTAAGGGAAATGCGCGGTGTTTACTATACGCCGGAGCCGGTGGTCAGCTACATCGTGCGCTCTATCGACCAGTTGCTGAAGACCCGCTTCGGCAGGCCGAACGGTCTGGCGGATGAAAAGACGCTTATCCTTGACCCGGCGGTGGGCACGGCAACATTCCTTTACATGGTGATAAACGAGATTTACCAGGCTATCGCCGGTAAAGGTCAGCAGGGCCTGTGGAATGACTACGTCAAGGAGAAGCTCCTGCCCCGCATCTTCGGCTTTGAGTTGCTCATGGCGCCTTACGCCGTAGCCCATCTTAAGCTGGGGCTGCTGTTACAGGAGACCGGCTATCAGTTCCAGAGTGACCAGCGCCTGGGTATCTACCTGACGAATACCCTGGAGGAAGCCGTTAAGCGAGCCGAGACGCTCTTTGCCCGGTGGATAACCGAGGAAGCCAACGCTGCCGCCCGGGTCAAGAAAGATGAGCCCATCATGGTGGTACTGGGCAATCCACCGTATTCCGTAAGCTCGTTAAACCGCGGTGAGTGGATAGATGCGCTTCTGGAGGACTATAAAAAAGACCTGCACGAAAAGAAACTTAACATTGATGATGACTATATCAAGTTTATCCGCTTCGCTCAGTGGCGTATCGAGGAAACTGGCTACGGAATACTGGGATTTATCACCAATAACTCCTATCTGGACGGATTGACTCACCGCCGGATGCGGGAGTACCTGCTTGAAACTTTCTCCAGTATTTACATTCTGAATCTGCACGGTAGTTCCCGGAG
>DAOUCU010000113.1:0-2081 GCA_034431935.1 Dehalococcoidia bacterium
GAAATGCCGATACTGAAGCAATCAGTCGTTCAGTAACCGAAATGCCAATGAAGCATAGATTAGTAATCCGTAAACCACGATGCCCAAAGCGCCAACCCAAGAATCTAAAACTCAAACCACGTGTAGAAGTAAGCTTGATACAAATTGGTTAGCAATGAAGGAATCAACCACGTGTATACTTAACCCTCACCCAATTAGTTACAGTCATTTTCTTCAGCTCCGGCTCAGCTTTGGGCACCATTAAACTGCAGCCTTGGGAATAGGGTTACCTGCCGCGCAAAGACTATCAAGAATGCCGGAGTAAATTGTTTGCGTTTAACATGACACAGCACTGGGTTATTTGCGTGAAACGAAACAAGCAGCTAACCGGTATGATGCTAGAACGATATGTCTCAACTGCTGGGGAAGCAGTCTATCTTGAGCAAGATGCCTGATTGCTGGTACTATCCGCTTACTAACTAAGAAACTGAATCGGGGGCCCCTGTCGTACTACATACAGCCATCGAGTGCTGATTGATAGTCCGGCCTACCCATCACGTGCTTTGAACATGGTATTCACCTGTTCTACTGCGGCCTTCAAACGAAGGTAGAAGTCGGGTCGGTCTTTTTCTATTAATTGGGGATTACGGGCAATGTAAATAGCTGGATGGCCGACATAGTTGCGTGTTGCCAGCATATTGAATAGGTAATCGACGTCGTCATCAGAAGGACGGGCCAACGGGAAAATATGTGCGTATGCCTTACTGCGGAGATGTTCCCCGTTCTTGTAAAAGGAAAATGACCTATTTAGCCATTCAGTATAGAAGGCATAACCCTTATCTCCACTCATCTCTTTCAGAGTGGCCTTGGCTCCTTGATAACCGCAAGCTATAGCCCCCTGAATAAAGCTTTCGGCAGAAACAGCATCACCGATTACCAGAACATTGCCGCAGGCCGGATTGCTCAGCGGAGGACTGTACAGGGTGCCGCCGACAGCGGTGGTGCGTATTAGCCTGGCGTGTCGAAACCATGATGAGTAGCGAGACTCTTTCATAAATTTCTGAAGTGCCTCTGCCGAAAAGCCTACCAGATGTCTGAGATTGAGCGTGCCTGCTTCGGTATGAAAGCAGCAGTAGATTACTTCAGGGCTGATGCTGGGAATATCGAAGGAAAGCAAAGGGCCGTGGTCATGAATTTCCGGCTCAACCCCTTCAAGTATATAGCCGATCACACCGACACGCTTCCTGGACCGGTCCTTGTTAAGACCCAGACTGTCTACAATGCGAGAGTACATGCCATCCGCAGCAATAGCCCTTTTCCCCCGTACCATCCACTCTCTTTCACCGGCTTTAAGGCGCACGGCAACACCGTCATTTGTGTTTTCGGCCCCTAATGCGGTTACACCGGTGATTACCTCGGTGCTAGTTCTACTAACCTCTTCGAAAAGACATGAGAGCATGCGCTCCCGGGAAAAATGAAAGCTCCAAAGCTCATCCTTGATGCAGTAAACTCGGTGGCCAGACGGAGAGAATCTAATGAAGTTGTAGTAGAAAAGGATTGGTCCTTGGTAATTGACGGTGCAACCCGGACCGAGGAAGCGGAGTTGCATCTTTACGTCAACGCTGCCCGGGCCGGCGGCTTGGAGGGGCATACCGGTGCCTAGATCCACCATAATCGGCTCCAGGTATTCGTCGGCGAGAATAAACTTCCAGTAGAAGATGGAACCATCAGTGCGAGGCGTAGCAGTGATGTTTTTCTTTCGCTCGACTAGGAGTACCTTGAGGCCATCCTTCGCAGCTGTGCTGGCGGCCATGAGGCCAGCCGGACCGCCACCGACTACGATCAGGTCGTACATATGATTTCTACTCCGAGCCCTTCTACCTACAATACAAACGGGGATGTTAACAAGCGTCACATTAGATGTCAAGCCGGTGTACTCGTTCGTTACTGTCAAGGCTTAGTCGGTGTGAATCCTGAAATTCGACTCTATTAACTCTCCATCCGGCCGTGCACCAGCGAGTTGAGGGCCTGTACCCACGGCCGGTTTGAGTGTGGACCGTAAAGCGCCGGTACGCCTGCATCCAGCCACTGCGCCGACCAAT
>DAOUCU010000114.1:0-2332 GCA_034431935.1 Dehalococcoidia bacterium
GCGGCGAAGTTCTCCAGTGCATCTCTGTCGTTTCCAGAATACAGACCTGCCGCAATCGCCGCCTCAAGATCTTTGATGTCACTAAAGCCCTGTACCACCCTTCCCGTCGGGTCAATGTACCTGAGCGGGTTGTTCAGCACGTACGAGTACCGGTTCAGCGTCTGCGGGTTGGCGAAGTCCTGAACCACCGTATCCGGGCTGATAAACCTCCCGACCACCGGGTCATAGTACCTGGCCCCGTAGTAGTAAAGCCCCGTACCGTCCAGCCTCTGGCCGGTGAACTTCCGGTCCGTGGGCACACTGCCGGACCTGGTCGAACCGTACGGGTGGTATCTGATACTGCCGGTGGACGAGCCGTTGGAGGCCGTGGTCAGGGCGGTACCGGTCAGGTGGTCCTGGTGGATGTAGCGCAGGGTTGTCCCTTCACGCTGGGCCACCAGCCGGTCGCCGAGATAGTAGCTGGTGGTCACGGTACTGCCGGTCTTCTCGTAGTATTTGTTGACGTAGATGGTCGTGGTGTTGCCAACAGTCTTCTTGCCCTTTCTGCCCTCCCCGTCGTAGACAAAGGATGTGGTGGTGCTCCCATCATAGTATGACGCAAGCTGGTTCTCAATAGTCCAGTTTAACGTAACACCCAACCCTAAGCTAGCGGTCACCGGAGCATCGTGAAAGAGAGTATCAAAACAGCTAGAACACTCGGTTAATTCCATCTTGACTTGATGGAGAGCAGTACAAGTACTATGGATCCCAGTAAGAATGGGATGAGAAAATATATGAGCAAACCAATAGAGCCCGGATGTCCTAGGTTCGTCGTCAGACGAATTGCGCCTATAATACCTACTGGACCGATAAGGATAAGCATAGTGCCAAGCGCAATGTATTCCGCAATCCAACGGGGTAAGAATCGTAATAATAAGTATACCCATCCAAAAATGAAAATAAACCAACCAATGGCCATTAATATATCTAAATAAATGAACCATTCTCTGTAAAGATCATAGCGAATTAACTGCCAAACAAAAATGGATAACATAGCTGCTGCAAAGACATAGACAATAACAAGACCAATTAGACTATCTTGAAAACTCAATTTGTGTTTTTTATTGTTTTGACTCATATAAATTACCACCCATACCAATCTGACCAGCTATAGGTATTGGGTCATTCATAGATATTACCTGTGTTCCGGAAGAAGTTGTATCCCAATTCGTGAATCCGGCTTACGTACCGCTGGCATTATATACAGGTGTTGGATTTGGACCAATTATCATTGATGAAATGTTCTGAGTTGCCCAAGATGAAGCAGCTGTCTGCATGGATACCAGTCTATCACCAAGATAGTAGCTGGTGTTAACCTTCGAGTTTGTCCCTTTGTTTTTTATGAATATCGGCGTAAACTAGAGGCGAGCATACGCCGCAGTATCCGTCTTTGGCTCAGGCTTGGTGGCGACCCGCCGCGGCTTATCCTTACCGACTTGAACGAGGGCTACTTGATGGCGAGCGGTAAGACTGGCTGAAAACGCATCTTATGGTCCGGTGAGGTGATTATGCGGGTTAAGGCCTGTTTCGTTTACTTTGGGCCGAGGACCCTGCATTGAGAATCTGGAAGAACAGAGGAAAATGATGGCAAAGTTGAGAAAGTCATGGCTTGAGAAGCTCAACGACGACCAGGGATTGCCGAAGGTCGAACCTATTACTGAGAAAATGAGCCGGCGGTGGGGGAAGGGTACGCTCGTCATCCCGGCGCCGCGCGAAGTGGACGCGCTCATGAAGCGGGTGCCCGAAGGTAAGGTTACCACCGTTAACGAAATACGGATGGCACTGGCGAAGAGACACTGCGCCAGCATCGGGTGCCCGATAACGACGGGCATTTTTGTCTGGGTGGCGGCGCATGCCGCCGAAGAAGCGGCGGCGGCAGGTGCGAAAGACATCACGCCATACTGGCGAACCCTTAAGTCAGGTGGCGAATTGAACGAGAAATACCCCGGCGGCTTCGAGGCCCAGGCATTGCGTTTGAGAAAAGAAGGGCTGACCATTGAACCGGGAAAAGGGAAGAAGCCGCCCCGGGTCAAGGACTTCGAGAATCATCTTGCGGTGCTCTGAATCCGGCCTCACGTAGGCACCACCGGGTTTGGAATGGTGTAGTATAGTCAACGGGCCAGATCATCCATTTGGTCGATTGGCACGGTGTGCGGCTTTCCTATAAAATACCAGCTTTGGTCACTGACTGCTGTCGACGAGGTGTTTCTATGTTGCCCGTATTAACTCAGGATGCTCAGCAGACTCTGGAGGTGATTCTCTCCTGGTTCCCGCCGGTGGTAAGAGCCAGCCG
>DAOUCU010000115.1:0-12256 GCA_034431935.1 Dehalococcoidia bacterium
CGGTGGGAGTGATCGTCCATTTTCCTTTCAGTATCCTACCCTACGGATCGTTCTCTGCAACCGTGAAACAGCTGGGGCAGGGCTCCGGCCGGTACGACCCTTTCAGTATCCTACCCTACGGATCGTTCTCTGCAACCCAGCATTACGATCATGATCACGGAGAGATCGGTTACCTTTCAGTATCCTACCCTACGGATCGTTCTCTGCAACTTGTATGAGACCGTTCGCCCGCCGACATTGGTGACTGCTTTCAGTATCCTACCCTACGGATCGTTCTCTGCAACCTGGCTGAGATAGACCCATCATGGCGGAGGAAAAGGTCTTTCAGTATCCTACCCTACGGATCGTTCTCTGCAACGATTATGAGGCGACCGATTGATGCTACCGGATCGGACCCTTTCAGTATCCTACCCTACGGATCGTTCTCTGCAACCGCGCAGGCCTACGGCACAGCCTGGTCGCTGCCGCTGCCTTTCAGTATCCTACCCTACGGATCGTTCTCTGCAACGGGATATGGGTGGTGGGGCGTGCCTTATCCCCGTAAACTTTCAGTATCCTACCCTACGGATCGTTCTCTGCAACCCACCGTCGGCATATCCATGCGCTCCAGCCGCTCGTGCTTTCAGTATCCTACCCTACGGATCGTTCTCTGCAACATTTGAAGAGTCATCCTGGTATCTTCTGGTCCAAAACTCTTTCAGTATCCTACCCTACGGATCGTTCTCTGCAACTACCACCGTTCGCCGGTTTCCTTGACCTCGTTGATCACTTTCAGTATCCTACCCTACGGATCGTTCTCTGCAACCAGCAAACACCGCCCAATATTGATCCGCCGATGGCACCTTTCAGTATCCTACCCTACGGATCGTTCTCTGCAACACCGGAATATCAAAAATATTTCAATGGCGCCAACCTCCTTTCAGTATCCTACCCTACGGATCGTTCTCTGCAACCCCCCCTCGTTGCGAAGCTGGAGAACAGAGTTCCTAAGTTGCAATTATTGACCATTCTATCGCAAATCATTTCTTGTTCTCAAACCGGCCTCATTTGCGAAACACTGCCGGCAAAAAATACGCTTCGAATGCATCAGATACGGCCGCGCCGACAGGGACAAGTAAGCGGTGTCGATCCGTAAAAGCAGACATTTGCGAAAAACTACTTTGTTCACTCGGGATAACAGGCTTTCCGGCACGGGCAGGTGTGCGGACAGACAGCTGCCAGTCCCGGGTCGATCTCTTCCTCAACTATTCTCATCTTCTCATCACGTTCATCAATAAACCACTGGCGCAACTCGTCGTCGATTATGTGAAAGTCACGCTCAATGATCAGCGCACCGTCCCTAAAGACGCCATAGACAATGCAACCAATATCTACCGGGTACTCATACAGGCTTTCCATCACCATAGCGTAGCCGGTCGTGCCCAGTCGATGAAACTTCTCGGGCTTGCCAAACTTCACGTCCATTATCATAGGCTCGGCAAAGTTAAAGGCGTCAGCTGACAGGTGAGGGCTCAGCCCAAGGAAAGTACCATCCAAGCGCTGTTCAACCGTAATCGGCAGAGCCAACGCAACCAGTGCGTCAGTACCCAGCCGAATCTGCCGGGACAGAATCTCTTCAACCCTGGTGATAAGACGTTGGTGCTCAAACCTCCATAAGATGTTCACCTTATCACTGAGCCCTATTCCGTCCACCCCCGGCATATCGTCTGCCTGCAGTGGAGATAACTCAGGCGGATGCAACAACCTGAGGGCCTCCAAGCAGTTCGGGCCGCAGTTGTAGATGGTGCGCTTGGCACAAACGATGAAATCGCAAAGCGTCCGGTGAAGTACCGCACCTTCTATCATCATCGGGTTTGGCGGTGCTGGTGCCGCCAGCACCCGGCGCAGGTACAGGTCGCGATTAGTGGAGCAATACTTGCCGGCTACTTCGTAGATGCCCAGTTTTACGCCGTAGATAGGGCTGAGGGGTGGCTTATCCCAGTTCCAGCCGCGGAGTTCTTCGGCCACACCTCTACTGCGTATCTGAGGCAGGAGCTTCCTCACCAGGAACTTTCTCTCGTCTTCCGAGATGAAGTACATCAGGACCTCTAAGCCACATCATTGCAATAGTTACGGAATTCGCAGTCGCGGCACCGGACTTTCTGCCTCGTGGCTCGGGGCAGAGCTTCACTGGCAACCGTCTGCCGGATGCGGTTCAGCATATCTCTTACGAATAAGCGCATGCTGGGTGTGACCGGCACTTCGCAAGCGCGTTTCTGCGGGATAAGATAAATGAAGCCTCGCCGCACAGGTTTCTGGCACAGCTCCTCGGTCAGCAGGGTATAGGCTGTCAGCTGGTACTTGTGGTTCAGACCCACACCGCCCTCGGTATTCTTGAAGTCTACCGGTATTACCTCACGAGGCGTCGTGATTAGCATGTCAAGCTTGCCGGTCAGGCCCAGCCGCCCAGAATACAACGCGACATTGAACTGTCGCTCGCCGTCTACCAACCCGTACACCTTGAGACTGCGCCGTTCTTCGAGCTGGGCAATGTGATCATGCTCCAGCTTACCCTCCTCCATTTTGTACGTGGCTGGTCGCCGCCAGGGGAGGCCGTAGGTAAAGTACACTACCCGAGGGCAGTAGACGAACTGCTTCACATCGCTCACGGTAAGGGTCAGCACCTCAGCCGCCTGCGCCTTGGCTTATCAGCTCCTTTCTGAGGCGCAGGTCCTTTTCGCAGACGGGGAAGATCTGGACATTGGCGTCCATGCCTTTAACCTGGCGCCTGATTTTGAGCAGCAGTTCTTCGCGGCGGTTGTGGTTCAGTTCCCCGAGGAAGGCGCTGAACTGGATACGCTCCAGCCCGTAGTCCAAGCATATGTCAGCAACCTTGCTACGAAGCCTGTCATCCGGTATGTCGTAGATGACGAGTGAGATCATTCTGTCCTTGGTTCAGCGTTTACGATAGATTTTACCGTGGCTTGTTCCAATGAATTGCCCGGGTAGGATATATGCAACCAGCTGTGTGTTGTCTTCACCAGCCATCCACCAGCGTTTACCATCGGTATCTTGGATGGGCTTACCACTGAACTTCGATAATGTGACTGCTGTCACTCTCTCACCGGCCGCAGGCATTTTAAACGCCGTGACATCGACAGGGCAAAAGAGCACGTCTGTTGGCTCGGGGCAGACTTGGACATCACCCAAGAGAGAGCACAGTGAGTCATGCGTGCCCACATGGTCACGATTGATGAGAGCGAGTTTTACATCTTCTACGATTTCCTCTGGCACTCCAATGAAGATGGTCATGGGGCCCTCCGGGATACCGTACTCACGTGTGCCCTGATTGATTCGCGTCATCCCTATGCGCGGGTTAGCTGGCTGGTTGCGCTTGTCCCACTTGTCAGTTTCGTACCGCCTGAGTTGGTGAAAAGCACGGAAGAAAATGACGCCGTCCGGCGGGTCTAGAACCACCTTGAATTTATGAACGTTTTCCAGGAACCGTTTTGCCTGGTTTGCTTTTCCGAGGCAGAACAACGTTGAGGCAATTCCCAGCAGGACCGCGGTTGGTGAGACTACGGGTAGTCCCATTGCCGTAGAAAAAGCACAGCGTGGGTCACGGTAAGCAAATGTGTGGAAGTGATACGACGCCCTTATCCACACAAGTGGTTCAGCATTCTCATGATTGTTTGGAAGAGATTCTTCGCTAACTCTTCGTTTTTTCGCCGGCATTTGTCTCTTCCTTCAGTCGCGCTAGGGCGGCTGATACCGCCGTCATCAGCCCTCTGGTATCCGTGAATTTCCATACCCAGGTATCAACCCCGTTGCCTAGCTCTTCTGTTGCCTTGACATAACCGCTATCAGGCTGTATAGGACCATCTGGATCGCGCAAACTGACCTTTATCGGTGAGCGAAATGGTGCCGTCCGGCTAGAAGTGAGCAGAATGACTCCCTCCGTTAGGAATACATGGGGCGCCCAGGCGGCCACTTTAGCGCCCGTTGGTGACGCGATGAAGTCAGCAATGGCCTGTATCAGCGCTACCTGTCGTTTCGCCTGTTGCTCCAGAGTAATGGCTAACCGTTCCGTTTTCTCCTGTAAGTACCAGTAATCATCAGTGCCAACGCGATGCAGGTCGGCACGAATCACGCCAGCATAGATATTGGAGCGCATCGTCTGGGCGTAACGACTGTTCATGGCGGCAGTGTTGCGAAATGCCGAGTGTTGGGTCACCGTAAAGTCCTGAGGCGACTCGCTGATCAGCCATGCCACGTCAAAGCAGGATTCGCGCTTGACGGGATCAACATCCCCGACTTCAACGCAATTGGACTTAAGATACTCTTCCTCTGCTACGTAGTCCTTCTTATTTCCGCCTCCACCCTGTTCTTTCCATGCGGCCAAGTATCCGCCCACATCTAACACCGCACACCTCTCAATAGCCTTGCGAACGCTTGCATAAAGTCCTTCTTTCCCAAGCTTATCGTATTTTAGCTCCTTGGCAGCGGCTCGGATACCAATCGGACCCCGGTCAGGATGCAAGCCTTCGCTGAGAGGGTACATTGGGATTTGGTCAGCCCGGCAAATGCTGACGAAGTTTTCCAGGATGTGATGGCGAATGATTTCGCCGCTAATGCCATCATAAGTGATATTGCCGACATCAATCCGCCGCGGCTGCATAAGATTACTGCCGTCGGCACCCTCATTGTTGAGGGCGTGGAAACCCAATCCTAGCCGATACGCAAAAGAAATGCTCCACAGTTTCATTCTGCGACCTCCTGTTGTGAGTCTATTTCTGAAGATTCCGTCTCAGCTTTGGTATCAATTGCAGTGGCAGTTTGTTTCTCACCCTGGTACGTGCTTTCCTGCACAAGATACATGCGGAAAAGATCTCGGAAGGTCTCAAAGTCAGCGCGGTTCTCGCCGATGCTGGCAGACAAAGCGGATGGGTCAAAGGCTTCTTCACGGTGAATCGTCCCAACCAAGGAATGTGCTCTGTGCCCTTGTTCTAGCAGGGTCATTACACGTTCAATAAATGCTCTAGCAGTCGGAGCAGAACGAAGCAGAGTCACCTCGTCGTACCATTCTTTGCCCGGATCATCTTTGCCTTTCATCCGAGCATAATAAATGGCCGAGGCCACCGCTTTGGCCAGCTTATGAACAGCCTCATGGTCTCCATGCCACTTTCCATAGCTCATTTCGAATGCCTCCCTTACGTACTGCGATTTTATGAATATCGGTTTACGCCCCTGTCGCCGCAGGCGCTCTTGGGAAGTGATCATAGATGACAGGTGCTTGCCAACCGGTTGCATCAACCAATAAGACATGGCTAGAGCATCTTCGGGTGTTACGCCATCAGGTTCGGTGATTGTGCGCTTTTTCCATGAGCCATTAACAAGATCCACAAAAACATAGTAAGTGTGGCCAACGAAATCTGGAGACCTCATTTTACCAATTGCGGTGGAGGCAACTTCAATAAGACCGGAATAGTTGTCGCTGCGTTTTCTACCAAGTTTTGTATTGAAGGCCACGACAGCGAGCCGTTCCTGGTAACCTTCAACAAACAGCGACGTTTTGAGTGCCAGAAGGACCAGCGCCTGGGCACAGAGTACGTTAGGCGGACCGATACGAGCCCTGAGGGGACTGACTACTTTTGAAAGATCAACCTGCCCTTCATAAATGGGCAAGAATACAATGTTTCCTAACTGTTCCGTCCGTCTTTTGCCAGCATAGGCCAGTAAGCCCTGGGAAAGCGGAATACGAGGATACGCTCTATCACTCGTTTGCCCTGTCTGCAACATTTTGTACTCAGAAGCCGCGTTACCTCGTATCCCTGCCTGTAAGGCCGCATCCAAATCGCTCAACGCTCTGTTAGCATTGATAAGTATGTCATTGTCAAGGGACGCCCCAGCTACAAGTGATGCTATAAGCCTCTGGCAATATGATTCAGCATCCGGTTTCTTCGTTTTGACTATCATCTTGAAGGCTGATATGTCTCTGCCCCTTACCCGGCTGGCGCGAAATCGACCTGTCACCTCCCACTGATTTCCATTGTCACGAATGTAGACGTCTTCCCTGAGACCCACATACAAATCTATGGCGCCGTAAAGACACAGTGCATCGAAAAATGGCAAACCTGTTTTTGGTACGTGAAGGACGATTTCTTCCCCCCCAAAATCCTTCAGAGCTGAAGCCGTGGCACACGAGTCAAACTTCATGGCGGTGTGACTCTCCATTCCTCAAGTTCTCTTCCTGCCGCGTCCTCGCGGTCTGCCATGAGAATCGCCCGCCCGACCAGCGCATATATTGGGAAAAGATCCTCATTGGGTAATAGCAAAGGGATCCATTCAGGCGGCGGTTTTTGCCGAGCTGCACTCAAGATGTCATTTGCCTTATTCACCATCTCACCGGCTTCCTCGGAGTTACCCAACTCCTGAAGAATATTCACAACAAGATCCGTCGCGAGTGGCGAGGGACGGAATTCATCATATGCAGCCGGGTTCACCAAGCTGGAGTGATGACGGATGGAGGCGAGAGCGATAGCGGCCTCCAGATGCCTGGCAGAGGGCGGGAGCCCCATCAGTTCACACGCCCGCAGACACGCATGAAAACCCGGAGGGCTGTGCTTTATACCAATAAATTCTGCTTGATTCCCAGTTCGTCCAATGAGACCATCAGGGCACCCAGGATCAATTTCCCGCGCTCTAGTCTGCCATCTTTCGTCAGCTTTTCCCAAATCGTGAAAGCCTGCGGCCAGTACCGCTATGTGTGCGATGGCATTAGCCAGACGATCCGTATCTTTCTGCGGTTCTAGCTTTTGCAGAATGTTGACTAAAGCTTCGCGGTAACTCCCCTCACAGGTCAGCCGCGCATACGTTCCTTTCATTACTGCTGTCGCATGGTCGAGGAGTGTTTGATAACGACTGCCTTCGTGAGTTTTGGTGTTTGCCCTTTTGGGAAGTTCTCCCCATTCGCTGCGCAGGATTGCATTCTTGGCCGACCCAGCGTCGCCAAAGCAAAGACCCTTTGCCTTGTCCAGAAAAGCAACTGTCGAAGGCACAACCAGAATATCACCCGTCTGAAGATATTGAGGGGTGACAATCTGTATTTGGCCTTCCTCGTAACGGATAACCCTCGCCCTACCCTTGGCTTCGTTAAATAAACCCCAGCCGCGAGCCATAGACACCGACGAGGTCTCCGGATACTGATTGCCTGCTAGCTTGTGTTGCAAGTCTTGCAAGCCCTTAGTTTCGTCAGTCGATGCATCGTAGACGGCGACCTCAATGGATAGGATATCACGAAATGCCCTAGCAATTTCGCCAGGCCTGCGCTGCTGCGCGGCACGGTCAAAGAGGTTTAACGCAAATGTGGTCTCTTCAAGAGACCGTGCCACAGATTCTTGCGCCTTCTCAGGTCCGTCACCCCATGCTCTGTTTATCCAATCCTTCTCTGAAGCCCATCCTAAATCGCCGGCGGAAAACGAGTTCAGGGCTGCTTGAACCAGCTCCGCTCTATATGGAAGTGCTAATCCGGCTTTCTTGTCTTCCATCTCATTTTTGGTTGTGCTGAGAACTATGAATTCGCCCTGGCATTTGCCGTAACGAAACCACCGGGCACACCTTCCTGCCCTCTGAATCAGTGTGTCCACGGGAGCTGGATCAGAAATGACCACGGGCGCCGAAATGTTCAAGCCAGCCTCAGCCACCTGGTTGGTCAAAAGGAGCCAGTCACCATCCACGCTGTCTTTGCCGAAAAGTTCTCGAACCTTCCCTTCAGCCTCAGTTCTCCATGATCTTGGCATCCTATTGTGCAATACAACGATTTTATGATAGTCCATCTTGGGAATCAGGCGATCATACGTTTGCTGAATGCGCTCCACGGTGTTGGCAAAATAGATGCGCTTGTGACTCGGATCTCGCAATCTATCGTCCAGCAGACTGTAGTCCACTTCCCTTTCCTTACCTTTGCCTTTGGTTTTCAGTTCCAGCAGAGACGTTGTAACCTGCCGGTTCTTCTCACGCAATTCAAGCCCTTCATCACCAACCGTATCGCCTTCGCCCACAATTACCAGTTCCAAGTCCAATCTCTGGCAGATTAGTTCCGCCACCTTTTTTGGCAATGTTGCCGTAAGTACGATGGTCTGCAGTCCAAGCTTTCTGCGAAAATCAACTATTCCTAAGAGGATAGGAAGGGCCTGATCAGATATGCCCCAGGCTAGATGAACTTCGTCCAAAACCAGGCGCGACATCAGAATTGCTCCGGCGACGGCATGGCCTGCTTTTAAGGGAAGGCTCAGCGGCAAACCGGCTGCGCCGCACACGACCTGATCATAGGTTGTAACGACAACCTCCTCGCCAAAAAGCATGCTCTCCTGAAGGTCGCCATGATGAACTACCGGTTCTATCCGTTTACCATTTCTCCTGAGTTCGGAGATTTCTTTCCTTACGTCCGCTACCAGGGCGCGCAGCGGAGCAGCGTAGATTGTCTTCCGGAAGGACTGCTGAATATCACCAACAACGGCGAACGTTTTCCCCAGTCCCGTCGGAGCAATGAGCAACAGGCTCTTTCCGGAACCTACCTTTTGTTGCACATATGTCTGGAACTTTGTCGGCTTGTAGTTACTAACTGTATTTGAACTCATCTCGCTAATCCTATCTCGGAGAAAGATATCGGCACTAACGCAGTGCCCGGGGCTCACCAACGCCCCACCCATGCCTCGTAAGCCACCTCTCCCCTCACAAACGCCGCCACCCTGCGTGCCTGCATTTGAATTACCGTGCGCAGTTTGCAGTGCCTCTTATCGTACATTTCTTCTCCCTCAAGCCGCTCGTTGACCTTTCCGGCAATGGCACGGCGACTGTCCTCCGTTAGTTTACCATCCTCCTGTGACAGCCTCATCCCCTTATTGAGCATACCAAATATGGCCTTGTCAACCGCCATCTGCCGGAACTCTTCGACAAGGTCAAGCACCAGACTCGGTTTCCCGGAGCGGTCGGCATGGAGAAACCCAGCATAAGGATCCAGCCCGGCCAACACCACTGCCCTCTCCACCTGGCAGTAAAGGATGCCATAGCCATAGTTCAACGCCGAGTTAACGACGTCCTGGGCACCTCTGGTCTCACGCCCCTTCCAGTCAAGATCTGGGATAAGAAGGTCGGCGATTGCGTTCCAGTAAGCCTGAGCGGCGCGCCCTTCCAGATTGAGAATATCCTGGCGCAGGACGTCAATGCTGTCGCCACTGAGCGACTCGATAGCACGTGCCAAGCCCTCAATAGCACTGGCCGCCTCCCGTGTCTTCCGGTACAGGGCGACATCTGTGTCCTTACGGTACTTGGACATGTACTTGAGCAGAGTAACCTGATTCAACAGTTTGCCGCAGGAGAATGCTTTAGCCAGCCTCACACCACGATCGTCGAGATAGGCCAGTAGCTGTTCGCGGCGCGTCCTCACGGTGCCAACAAGGCCGGCGCCCATGAGCTTGGCGTAGGGTCGGCCGGTACCGGTGATAAAGCTGATGGGAATGCCGCGTTCAGCGCATTCTTCGATAAGGTCACTGGACAGGCTGACGCCTCCGGAGGCGACCACAACATGGTCAATATTACACAGTGGGTACTCTTCCACCACCTGTCCCTTCATCGTCACCCTGAGTCTTTCCGAATGCCTGCCGAGGAAGGCGCCAAACCTGTCTATTATAAGCTGCTGCCTATCCGATACCATCCGTTACCCCTAGTAGCGTCCTTGCCGACATGGGTGACCTGGCCCCAGAGCAGGTACCGCAAAAACGGGGCTACATCACCTGAAAAGCATATATGGCCGATAAGGCCGCCGACCGGCGTCGTGGTGTGTCGCCGCGAACTGTAGCTGGAAAGATCAAGCCAGCGGGTGCCGTCGGCGGCCACCGTTACCTGCTCGGCGGACTTAATGAAGGCTGGGAAATCTAGCTCCAAAGTGGCACCGCAATGGTAGGTATACAAGTCAGTCAGGCGGCGCAACAGGCGCTGTACCAGAACCCGGAAACTGAGCCTGTGTACCAGAGCGCCGTCGGCGACAAGACGGAGTGGCGTCAGTAACTCTAGTTGCACCGTATGGCGTGGCAAACGTGCGGCGTATACGGTCACATGGTCATCCATAACCGCAAGCTGTGGCACTCTTACGGTGCCTTCATCATCTCGATAAAGCGTTTCTGACGCCCCGGTAAACGGGTTGACAGCGCAGGCCCGTGCAACGGTAAAGCGACCCGGCGACTCTCTGCGATCACCAATACCGAAATCTCCCATATCACGAATGGCAAGCATGACGTAAGGGAACATGGCTTGTGCACCGCCGAATAACGTCACACCGAAGGCGAACTCTTCATCCGGCTGATAAATGCGCGGACCTCCCAGTATGGGTTTCAGGACGAAAGGTCGGGGTACCTCGACACCACGGTTGCTATCCCTGTCCACGGTGGTTGCAAGCCGACAGATGGGACAGGCCTCAGCTACGTCGCACGCAAGACAGCTGGAAAGCTTCTTATTGAGACAGAAACTGTGGCGCAGTGCGGCCAATAAAGCACCGCGGAGCATGGAGCCATTGTTGCGGGGAAGTACTACCGCGCTTACTGCCCGGCAGTGAAACTCCAGCTGGTAGGCGATGAATCTGTCCATCCCATTCGGGTCACAGGTGCGATGACCACCGCATACAAACGGTGCTACTGATCATATCATATTACCACATGGTCAGGACGTGTCTGGCTTCGCCGCATCATTGGTTACAGTCGGGGAAATGTCACCTGGACGTTTGGGAGAGACCATAGTTCTCATTACGCCGGTATCCTCGAGAATTCACGAGGTTGCAGTACCCAGGGGCGTGGGGCATGTGGACCGGAGAGGGCCGGTAGCCCGACCTGGAGCCACTCCTCATGACTCTGTTGTTTCAGCTTCCGGTGGAGGAACCGTTTCAGCCTGATGGCCATATTTGCCAGCGCCGGCTCCTCCGCCTGCCGAGTAAGGTATTCCTGAAGGCTGCCTTCCAGATACATGAAGCGTACGGCCAGCATGCGCCGGATGCCTTTGATGCTCCAGTTCATACTCTGGTTCTTCATCCGCCGCACCACTAGCTTGTCCACGTTGCCTTCCATCGCCCCAAGCCGTCTCAGACTACTGTCCGGTTTTGCCATCCTCTGCCGGTAGTCTCCCAGCCCGGTGGCGTTCTCCGTTATGTAGCGGGACACGGCCTCCAATCGGCGGGCCTGTTCCCCGCTGACGGTGGCCCGGGCTCTGCTCAGAGCGGCAACGGCAGTGCCGGCATCGCCGCGCTCGCAGGCTTCCCAGACAACGCGGAAGGCCTCGCGCCGATGGCCAGGCGCCTGGCACAGCCCCGGTTCAGATGATAGCGGCTCAGTTGAAAGCGTGCCCCCGGATACTCAGCGCCCTCCTTTATCCGGCTGGCGCCGTCCCCGCCCAAGATAATATCCTTGATCGATGCCAGGTCATAGTGCCGGCGCAACCTGAGGACCACGCTTGCCCGGTGACAACCACCGGGCCCGGTATCACCAACGAAGGCCTTGTTCACCGTCTGGTAGCGATTCCGGCCCGCCTTCCGCCAGCCATCACAGACAAGGCCCGGCTTGACCCCGGTCTTCCTCACCCGCTCCCTCTACAACGAGAGCATCACCCCGCCGGCTTCTACCATGAGCCTGTCCACACTCCGGCCGGCGCCGGGAGACAGCCCGTCTTCAGGAACTGGCGCCTTTTGGTGATCGGTCCCTCTGAGGTAATTGTCAGCCACCCGTTTATGGGAGACACCGTTGCCTTCGTCGGTGGGAACCGTCAGACTTGGTTTCAGTAGAGACCTGCTTACCTGTGTTGTGTTTACTCAGCATTGCGAGGTCTCTCCCCTCTTTCAATCCCAGGTGACAAATATTTTTTATGTATCGGCATTTGATATGCCGGCTCTTCTTAAGGAACCGCCCTGAAACAGTGTTTATTTCAGCCTCCACAACCCGGCCGCAGCCTGCCCGCCGGGGGAAGGGCCGGATTCCGGGTTTTGCCATTCTCAGCCAATCATACTATGATATATTTGTCGTAATCTGTGAAAGATTATCATGCCGTTACCCGGAAACCCGGAAGGATACCGCTATCTGGAGATGGTCAGCAAACTGCCGGATCGCCCCGGTCCGGGTGAAAAGCCGCCATCGATGCGCGATTCCGGACAATCTCTGCGACAGTTGTGCATGATGAGGTTTGATCTGGGCCACGGACCGGCAAAAGTGGCCCGTGACCTGGAGGCAAACTACCG
>DAOUCU010000116.1:0-18186 GCA_034431935.1 Dehalococcoidia bacterium
GGCGTCAACATCTACCACGAGTACGACATACTGTGCGATATCTGCGGCGGCCAGCCCCAGACCATGCCATACGAAGAAGAGTACGCCAATCCTCAGATAAGGCCTTATCTTGACAAGTACTTCATGCGCAAGAAGGATGTCCCGCCTGAGATACAGCACCGTGCCTTCAGACTGGCCCAGGATCTCATAGCCGGCCCTATCGCTTCAAATATGCAGATTGCCGGTGTCCATGGCGGTGGTTCACCCATCATGGAAGACATCGCTATCCTCGGTCAGTATCCCATTGAAGAGAAGAAGAACATCGCCCGTCGGCTGGCCGGCATTCCCGAAGTTGACCCCAAGGCCAAGAAGAGATAAGCTCGCTTCCGCGGAGAATCAAAGAGCCCCGAGCAATCGGGGCTCTTTTTGTGCTAACTATTGCGAACGGAACTCCCAGACGCATGCCGGGCCTGTCCGGTCAGGGCGTGGTGGCAGGAGGATGGGATTGACCTGAATTGCCGGGTTGAAGTACTTGGCATAGTTACGGAAAATCATCACGTCAAGGTCGCGGCAGATGTCTTTTTCCCGTCCCTGGCCCTCCTTTTCCAGTGCCCTCAGGACGGGGCAGAAAGTAAAAGAGACAACCGTTCGGTCGGGGGTGGGGTGTGCGACGGTATAGTCGGTGGTCATGTTCATGGGGACAGTGAGGAAAAGCTTTATGAGCGAATCAAGGTCTTTCCTGCCTTCGACCCCGAGCAGTTTTGAGACGGCTTCGACTTCGGACCTGGGTAGCCGCTCCCACACCCAGAAGTCCCTTTCCATGGCGGCGTCATTGCCCCATTTGTCCTGAATGGAAAGGTACCAGTGGGCATCAACCACCTGATACAGGCGGCAGTATGCTTTGACCAGGCGAATGAGAGTGTCGCGGGGCATTTCCTGGGGACTGAGGCGCTTGAAAGTGACAGCTGTGGCCTGGTTACCGCTGGCCCGAAGCCGCCACTGACAGCAGACGTCGTCAGGTTGAATCCGTGGTGGGAGTTTGATGGCTTCGATGCTTACATTGGAGCCGAAGTAGCGGGCGTAGGAGCCGAAAATCATGGTGTCGACCATTCGGCAGATAGTGTGCTCCCGCCCCTTGCCTTCTTTTTCTAGAGCGGTTAGGATTGGACAGTAAGTGATGGTGATTTCGGCGGCGCCATCAGGCTTGTTTTCAATGTGGTATTCCGATACCATCGTAATCGGAGAGGCGGCGAAGACATGGATGAAGGCGTCGAGGTCATTCCGGCCGGAAAGGCCGAGTGCTTCCGACAGAAGTTCCACCTCGTATCGGCTGGCTCGTGTCCAGACCCACATATCACGGTCAAGTGCCATTTCGTTTCCCCAGCGCTCCATGACTGACAGATACCAGAAACCGTCCATCTTCTGATAGAGTCGCCCGTAGGTGCCCACCATATTGACCAGCATTTCTGTTGGCTGGACCTCAAGGTAGGCATCAACGGCAGTGCGGTTCGGGCGGGTTGTCTTTTCTGTCAAATGTCATTCCTCTTGTGAATTTGCCAGATGGTCAGATGCTGAATATTAGCTGCTAAGCGAGCGGGTGGTCAATGTTAGGTGTAGCGGAGAGGGGCTTGCGAGCGCAAGCCCCTTAGAGGGCTACTGTTTTGGCGGTGGTGCTGCCGCTTTGGCGGCAGCTTCTTTGTCCATTGCTTCAATGTCGATGAAACGGGTGGGATTGGACAGGTTGTTGGGGTCGAGAGCCCGCTTGATGCGGGAGAGCGGGATGTGGAAATTGGCGAAGTTGGGGCCGACGAAGTTAGCCGGTGCGATGGACAGTGAGAACGACGGCCGGCTGGTGCGGATATCGAGGGCGATAGTGTCCATGGACTCCTTGACTACGCCTTTACAAACTTCATCGCTTTTCTCATGCGGGATGGCGGTGTCGGAGCCGCCAAAGTGGCAGAAGTCGAAGGGTAATATCCAGGCGGAATCGCCGTAGTGTTCCAGATAAGGCGGCGTATATTTGTGGACAATGCCCCAGACATCGGGCTGGATTGCCAGCATATGGTCAAGGGTATCACACTGGAGAAAACTGGTCTGCATCGAGCCGCCAATGCGGCACCAGCGCGGTCCGAAAGCGGGACGGGTCATGGTGTTGGCCAGCACCGGCACGATGCGGTTATATACCTCATCCGGGACCGGCTTGCCGCCGGTCTCGTTCATAATTTGTTTCAGCACCTTCTCTTCGTAATCAAGCTGCTTCTTGGAGGCATGGGCCCAGAGGCAAACGGCAAGCATGTTCAGGCAGTGGTCAAGCCAGGAACCCGGCTCGAACAGGCTCCAGTACTCCTCGCGGGACTTCGAGTACTCCCATGCCAGCACCTGGGCGGGATATCTCTGCATCATGAATGAGATTTCGGCCTTGCCGATTTCGTACATGGCATCAACCATTGAGGTCTGGTCGGCGAATTCGAAGAAAAACCAGCGAAACTTGTCTCTGGGAAGTTCGCACTTTTTGCCCGGGCCAACGCCTTCAGTTGGCAGGTACTTGGGGCCGGGCCATGGGTAGAGCTTGATCGCCATACTGGTGATGATGCCCATTGAGCCGTTGTCGGAAACAATGCCCTTGCGCAGGTTTTTAAGGTCGGGCCCGGGGCCTTCTCCCCAGAAAGGCCGGGAATCTGGCAGGGCCAGCGACCCGGTGCGCATCACCTGCCCGTTGGGTAGCACCCATTCCATGCCCAGGATATTGCGGGTGGAAAAACCAGTCCGGAAAGCCGTGGCGTGCCAGCCATGCCAGGAATGGTTGGCCAGGGCGCTGAATTGACCGCCGACTGATGGCGCGCCGTTGTAGAGACCACGCTTAATGGACTCGGCGTTGAGCTGGGCATGGGTAACGTACGGCTCAACGATGGCGTACATATTCTTTTCATCGAATTCGATGCGGGTCATCCGTTTGAAGTCGATGATGCACCAGTAGGGCTTGACGGCACCGAGCATCGGGAACATCCAGCCGGTGGACATCACCGAGTAGGGGAACTTGTAGCGGTTGGCAAGAAGAACAATCTGGCGGACGTCATCGGTGCTTCCGGGCAGAACAATGAACTCCGGCGGCCGCTTGCGGCGCATGGTGCTCAGGGCAAACATGTCCCGGGCGTAGGCGCGTACCGTGGCCGGCCCGTCGGCAACGTTGTCCCGGCCCAAGATGTCTACCAGTCCCTGATAAATAAGCTGGTGCTTTTCATCACCGTATGCCATATTATCAACTATCTCCTGTCCATTCCCTCACGCAAAAGAAGGGGATTCAGTTTTTTGAGTGGTGTTGACCTTCAAGCTACTCTGTTGATCCTTTCCTTTAACGGGTGCTGTTTGCCTCCTCAGCTATCAGATAGCCCGCTCGACAAGTTCAACAATGTCAATGACCTTTATCCTGTCGTCGAGGGTGCGGGCGGCATCGGTCAGGCTGCGCACGCACCAGGTGCAGGCGGTGACGATAGCTTCGGCGCCGGTTTCCCGGGCTTCAAGAATGCGCTGGGTGGCGGTAAAGTTGTTGAAATCAGGGTAGGCGTCGATGACACCTCCTCCACCGCCGCAGCACCATGCATACTCTTTAATGCGGTACATTTCGACCAGTTCAACGCCGGGTATGCTCCTGATGATATCCCGCGGAGGTTCGTAGACGCCCATGATGGGTTGTCCTGGAACGTAGACATTGGAACGGCGCCCCAAGTGGCAGGGATCATGATAGGTGACCCGCATTGGGACTTTCCTACCGAACTTGATTCGGCCTTCTTTGATGAGGCGGTCGAGAAACTCGACCATATGCAGGACTTCGAACTTCGAGCCAACCTCGGGATAGAGGCGCTTCATGCCCCAGTAGCCGTCAGCACACGCGGCGACGATGGTCCTGGCACCGGCATTGGTCCAGCCCTGGATGTTGTTCTCGGCGTACTTGGTGAACTCACTGCGCCAGCCCATATAATAGGCACGTGAGCCACAGCAGGTCTCGTCCTTGCCCATGATACCGACGTCGACGCCGGCATTCTTGAGCAGTGTTACCGCGGTCCTCACAATCTTGTGCATCTCCTCGTCGAAGCAGGCGCGGCATCCCGCGTGGAAGATGACCTCGGCCTTCTCCCTGGTAGCATCCTTGACGTCCAGTCCCTCGGCCCACCTGCCGCGGTCGGTCTTTTTGGCCATCATCATGTTGTCTTCTTTTCTCAGGTTTTCGATGATGGGCATGAGCTGGGGCAGGAGCTGGCCATCCTGCACAAACTTGGCGCGCATCTCCAGCATCACCCGCAGCGGCTCCATGTCCTGGACGCGCTTGCAGGCGGCGTCACAGCCGCCGCAGGTGTTGCATTTGTACATGATGTCCAGGATGTCAGGGTCATCATCGTAGGTAATGTCACCGTCGAGCAGGGCCAGAGAAAGGTCCATGCGCCCCTGGCATGAGTAAGCGTCAAACAGGTAGTAGGAGCTGGATGGACACACCTTGGCGAACTTCGCATCCTTTATCTCCCAGGTGTCAACCCATTTGCAGGTTGAGCACCGCGCGCAGTTCCAGGCGACCTTGCGCAGGTCCCAATAATATTTCTTCCAGTAAGGGTCGGTGGGGAGGGACCGTGGTTTCGAAGTGGTCATCGGTGGCAGTCTCCTCTCTTAGAAACAGAGCTTGCCCGGATTCATGACGTTGTTCGGGTCGTAAGCGCTTTTGACGATTTTGAGTACCGCGGTGTACTGAGCGGTGCGGCTGTAGACCATATCGGCCCATGGCCCGTATGGGGTGGTGAAAAAGCCGCCCATGTTGATAGCTCGTTGGCTGGCTTCAAGGAATAGTTTCCTGACCACAGCCGTCTCCCGGGTGTTGCTGGGGTCACAGTGGAAACCGAACTGGCAAAAGGCGGCGCGGGCACGCTCCAGCGGCTGAACATAAACGCCGATGTCACGGGTGGGATAGCCGTGCACAGCCGCCAGTTCACCCATCATGGTGGTGAACTCGTGAACTCGGTCCATGGTAGTGTGGAAAAATACATCGTGGCAGGCACCTTTGTACTGGTGCTTCCAGTAGATGTCTTTTTGCCACGGCTTGCGGAGCATTTTGAGGATGGTGGCGTCAAGACCGGCCACGCCCCCGACGGTAGCTTTGACATCGAAGTGGAGATCTTTGGCAAGATCCATCAGGGCTTCTTCCTGGTAACCCACCATCTCCTCGGGCAGGCGGTTCAGGCCGGAGAGGCAGAGGATGATGGTGTAGGGAGGCAGGCTGTCACGAAGGGCATTGAACTCGTCTGGCCACTTTTCACTGATAATCATGGCCAGATTGAGGGCGTTGAGTACGAAGCACTCGTTGCCGAGCATCTTGCGCTGGATGGCATATACGGGTTCGGCTATTTGCTCCGCCTTGCTGATGGGGATAAAGAAAAGTTTGTCCAGGAGCGGGAGGTGCTCGGCTTTGAGATTGGCCCAGGTCATGATACCCAGCGTGCCCTGGGCGCCGAGCCATAGCCTGGTGCCGGGGATCAGGGCATCGGGAAAATTCTGTCCCTTCATGCCTTTTCCAAGGGCGGTGCCTGTCCAGTACATGTCGCCGGTGGGCAGAACGACCTCGGAGGTCAGGAAGACTTCGCTGTACTCGCTCTTGGTAATCAGTATGGGCTCGCGCTCCATGGTGCTGGTGAGAACTGATTTGGCCTTATGGGGCAGAAGGGGGTTGGCGACGTACATACCGTGTTTGGCCAGTTCCTCCTGTACCTGGGCGTAGGTGACACCAGGCTCAACCTTGACCTTCTTGTTCCTGGGGTCGATTTCCAGGATTTTGTTCATGCGGGAGCAGTCGATGATAATACCGCCCTGACTGGGGATGCCGGCGCCGTAGAAGCCTATTGCTGACGAGCGTGGGGTTACCGCTATCGAGTTGGTATTGGCGTACCTGACTATTTTCTGGATCTCTTCGGCGTTCTTGGGGTGGGCGACGATGCTTGGCCGTCTTGGCTGGACGAAGCTGAAGTCTTTCGAGTATTTCTCCAGAACCTCGGGGTCGTCAGAGATATGCTCAACGCCGACGATTTCCGAAAGGTCTTGCTTGAGGTTCACTTAGCGTACCTCCTTCTGAGCCTGCGCACTATCCCCTGATCGTTGATGAACGGTGAGACATCAATTGCGGAGGGCGGCGGTGACGGCCCTCCGGTCTGGTTCTGAGGGGTTTGCTGTGCATGTTGCGTGTAGTCAACTCTATAGCATGGTATCGCCGCCATCGGCGATGAGGAGCTGGCCGGTGACAAAATCGGAATCATCGGAAGCCAAGAACAGGGCCGGGCCGGCAACGTCTTCAGCATAGGATTCGCGCTGGAAACAGCGGGTTTCAATGAGCTTTTTGTCGGCCTCGCGGCTGCCGCCGGGCATCTGGAGGCTGGCTTCGGTCAGGACGTAGCCGGGGGATATGGTGTTTACAGCGATATTGTAGCGGCCAAGGGCCCGGGCCAGGCATTTGGTCAGGGCATGGATAGCGGCTTTCGAGGTAGTGTAGGGGAGGAGGCCGGGGAAACCCATATTGGCGGTGGTCGAGTAGGTATTAATGATCTTACCTTTCCCCTGCTTGCGCATATGGGGGACGACAGCCTTGGCGCAAAGCCAGGAACCGACGAGGTTGGTCATGAAGCTTCTTTGCCACTCCTCGATAGTCCAGGCATCCCAGCGCTTGTAGCCGATGCCGCCAAAGAAAGCCGCGTTGTTCACCAGTATGTTGATTTTGCCGAAGGTCTCGATGGTCTTGTTGACCATGGCCTCGACCTGTTCAGGCACCTGAACATCAACCCCGCAGGCGGCGGCAATACCACCCTTAGCCTTTATTTCCGCGGCGGCGGCCTCTGCTACAGCCACGTTACGTTGGGCTACCATTACGGCGCAACCTTCCTGTGCGAAGCGCATTGCTTCGGCCTTTCCGATACCCTGTCCACCGCCGGTGATGATAGCAACTCTGTCTTTGAGCCTCATGGTTCACAAACTCCTTTCTATGCTGCTGCCGTTATTCGACTCTCACGGAGGATAGCTTGCTATGATGTGCTAGAAAACGCGTGAAGAGCAAGAAGATGCGTCTGAAATAGTCTGGTTGGCAAACTACCGTTTGTTTATCAGTGGTACAATTTATCAGCTTGACCGGGGATTGTCAAGGTGTGCGTGGTTTTCTTGGCAGAAATGGCCACATTATGGGTTGACATTGGAGGTATTCATGAATAGTCTATCTATCGTTTGGTAAAATATCTAAAAACAATCGGCGTTGAGGTGATATATGGCCAGTGGTAATCGAAGCGAGACGCGTAAAGAGGCGCGACGGCAGGAGATTCTGAGGATATCAAGCCGGATATTCCGCGAGAAAACGTATGATGGGACGACACTGCAGGATATCGCTGATGCTGTTGGTATGCTGAAGGGCAGTCTCTACTATTACATTTCAAGCAAGCAGGAACTGTTCGGTGACATCATTGTGGAGGCGGTGAAGGTCCTTAATGAGAGCGTTGAGGATGTGTACCGGGCGAGTCTACCGCCGGTGGAGAGGTTGAAGGCAATTATCCGTGCCCACGTGAAGTTTAGCGTTGAATACCAGGATACAGCAATCCTCTTCCTGACGGGACGGCACATCATTTCCTCGATGCGTATGGTCGAATTGACGCGCTTGTTCGGCCGCCGTGACAGACTTCTCATTGATACTCTTAAGGAAGGAATTGACTCTGGCGCATTTCGTCAGATAGATGTGAGGATGGCGGCTCTGGCGATCGTTGGCATGTGCAATTCGGTCGCCTTCTGGTATAGCCCGTCGGGTTCGGCATCGGCCGAAGACATCGCCGAGACCTTTTTCAGTCTCGTCCACCGCGGGCTTGCGTCTGGAAAGTGATACCTGGGCCAAACTCGATCCGGGGAACAAAGTAGGTCATTGCTGCTTCAATCCTGGTTAGCTATCGGGCCTGATTGTCTCCAGTCACTTTCTTGGTGGTAAGGATGGGCTATGATGACACCGGTTTACTTTGCAGCGGCAACGTCTTTGAATATTTCAGGCAAAGGTTGCCTTCCCCGTGCCAGCTTGGCCATTATTTCGGGACGTTCTTTTTGAATGACAGGGATTATCTTTCTCATGGCTTCGCTGATCGGTGAGCTGTATGGATTCCAGCAGGCGCGGAGGGGGCCCCGGATAAGTCCGAATACGTAGTTAACGTCTTCCTCGGTGGGCATCAGATACGGTGTAGCATACATCTTCATGTAGGTCTCTCCGTGCTTGATGCCGTAGACCGATTTCCACCAATCAACGTATCTTCTTATGCCGGTCACCGGCTGGCCGAGCCGTTCCTCTTTGATGGCCAGTGACACGGCTTGGCCTGCCCGCCAGCCGCTAATCATTGCGCCAGTATTCTCGAGTTCCTGGGTCGAGCCCGCATCACCGGCCAAAAGAACGCGGGCGCGGAATACATCGGTGATGGCGGAGTAGCAGTGGCAGACTGCCGAGCGGGCCCTCACTTTTCGCGCGTTGCGGAACCAGGGAGCGGCAAATGATTTGCTCATGACATGGTGCATGGCTTCTTCGAGGTTGACCCTGGGGTCGGCGGTCACGATGTTGTTGGTGAACAGGCCGTCAACAGCCTGAGGGAAGGTGAAGAGCATGACGCCCATATTATGATAGAAGGCCTGGATGGTGTACATTACGCCTGGCTCGGGCAACTCGATGCCGCTCATATCCCAGATGAGGAAGTACACGTTACAGTAATAAGTACGGTCTTTGTTGAATCCCATGCTTTCGGCGACTGCGGAATTGACGCCGTCTGCACCGATGAGATACTTGGCCTCAAAGGCCTTTCCCTGCCCTTCGGCCGTAACGCCGCTATCTGAGGGTGTGACTCTTTCGACAGCGACGCCAGGAATGACATCGACACCGCTGTTTGTAACTTCCTCTATTAAGCCCTGGAAAAGGGTCTCCTTATCAATGACAACTCCGATCTTGCCATCCTCTCCCTTTTCCATTTGCCTGCGCACATCGCCGATTTCAATGAGATGTCCGTTAGGCGCATACAGGTGTTGAGCATAGAGATAACGGTACGGTCCGCTGTATTTGAAGGAAAAACCGGCTACCGGAAAGCTAATTCTCCGGTCCCGAGAGTTGAAAATGCATAGATCGTCAAATAGCAATTCGTTCATCGAGACCAGAGTCTGGCCGCACGCCCTTACTAGCTTTGACGGATCTTCTTTCTTTTCGATCAGAGCTACTTCCAGGCCGTTTTCGGAAGCTGATTTGGCGGCCAACAGGCCGGCGCACCCGGCGCCAACGACAATGACATCATATTTTTTCATTCTGTTTCTGACCTCAATTATGAAGCATTTCTATTTTTCAAGTTTCTTACGTTCTTCGGCTCGCAGTTCCCTTCTGAGTAGCTTGCCAACCTTGGATTTAGGTAGCATATCACGAAATTCTATGTAGGAAGGTATTTTATATTCCGCCACTTTACCCTTGCAAAACCTTATCAGGTCGTAGCTGGTAACGCCTCTCACGTCCTGTTTCAGTACAACAAATGCCTTGATACGTTCTCCTACGGATTTGTCGGGCACTCCGACGACGCATGCGGCAATTACAGCCGGGTGTTCCTGCAAGACCCTCTCGACTTCAGAAGCCGCAACACGGTAACCCTTGTGTTTGATCATGTCAGCCGAGCGGTCAAGAAAGTAGTACCAGCCGTCGGCGTCAAGCCGCAAGATATCCTTTGTCTTGTACCAGAGTTTGCCGTCTATTTCGACGAATGACTCGGCGGTCTCCTCAGGCTTATTCCAGTAGGCCTCGACCATCTCGTCCGAATGCAGGAATAACTCTCCTGGTTCGCCAAGCGGCACTTCGGCCAGAGTATCGGGATCTGTCAATCGCAGCGTCTGGGTCGGTATGCTGCCGGCCTTTCCCAGTGCTCCCGGCGGAAAATCAACGTCAGGCGGTGTCATAAGCACAGTACCCGATCCCTCGGTTACCCCGTAGGCCTGATAGAGAGGGCGGCCGAATCTCTTGCGCCAGTTCTCAACCAGGTCAATCGGTACGGCATCGCCGCCCACAAGGCAGTACCTAAGAGACGAAAGATCATACTGGTCAAGCCGGTCATGTTCCAGGATCATTCGATAGAGCGCCGGTACGCCGTATTCCATATTGACTTTGTATCGCTGGATAATATCGAAGTGGCCATCGAGGTTAACTCTTGGGGCGAGTATCATGGTCTCGCCTGCGGTGCAGAGACAGGTTCCAAATCCGGAGTTTTGGCCGAGTACGTGGAAAAGCGGCGCTGCCTGAAGCAAAATGCCTTCTCCGAATGGAATAGCCGGTTCAATAACATGGCGCATCTCAAGCGATATGCGCAGGAAATTACCGCTCTTGATGGGGACACCTTTGGGCAAGCCGGTTGTCCCACCGGTATAGAGAATTAGCATAACCCTCGATTTTCCTTCGTCGGTCAGGGGCGGCAGGACACCTGCAGGTTCTTTCAGGGTATCACTGAAAGAAAAGACATACTTTCCGAGCTCATACTTGCCTTCCGGAACGCGGTCGAAAGCCTTCCCGATTGCTCTTTTCCACCACGGCAACATTTCCACAGTGTTGCATACGATGACGCGCTTCAGCTTGGTCTCGGGGAAGGAGCGGATCACGTAGTTGAAGTTGGTGTCCATGCAGAAGATCGTTTCTGCAGCCGTGTCATTCGCCATATACTTCAGTTCGGTGCTTGTGTAGATCGGGGATATCACGACGGGGATCGCGCAAAGGCGCTGGATGGCCAGCCAGGCAACTATCGTTTGCGGGATGTTCGGCAGGTACATCATGACGGTGTCGCCGTTCTTTATGCCCTGTCGATGCAGCCAGCCGGCAAGGCGCTCGCTCAGTTCTTTCGTTCGACTGTAAGTCCATTTTTCTCCGAGGAACACCACCGCAGCCCTGTCAGGGTTTTCGGCTACGTTCTGACCAAACATTCCGAATGGTGAGAGTGTTTTCAGTTCTTTTGACATATTGTCTTCCTCTAAACACCGAAGTATGCCGAGATTACTTCAGGGTTGTCCATAAGCTCCTGCCGTGTCCCGGTGAGACAGAGCATGCCATTTTCAAGGACATAGCCGCGGTCAATAATCGGGAGCAGAGGCCGTGCGAATTGTTCTGTCACAACAATGGTGATGCCCGTTGTTTTTCTGATGTTGACGACCGCTGCCATGAGGTCATGCTGGATGGCCGGAGCCAGGCCCAGCAGCGGTTCGTCTAGAAGTAGAAGCTTGGGTTTGGCAATCAATGCCATACCTATTATGAGCATCTGCTGTTCGCCACCCGATAGCAGCCCGCCCTTCCGGTTGGCCAGTGCCTTAAGTCTGGGAAAAACGCGGAAGACAAGGTCAAGGTTTTGTTCGTATTCTTTGCCTTTGCAGATGTAGCCGGCAATGCGGAGGTTCTCCATCACCGAGGATTCTCCGAAGACCGGATGTCGCTCCCTTGCCAGCACAATGCCTCTCTTGACCCGCTCAGCCGGCTTGAGATTGATAATACTTTCTCCTTCAAAAAGGATGTCACCCAGTACGGTAATCCTTTCACCGCCCCGGCGTGCCTCTTTTATCTTGATGTCGATAATCAGACCGGAGATAGTGTTCATCAGGGTCGACTTGCCTGCGGAATTAGAGCCGAGAACGCCGACAATCTCACCCTCGTTGACGGTCATGGAGAAATCATTGACTGCCAGAGCATTTTCGAAGAACACCATCAAGTTTCTTACTTCCAGGAAGTTTTCCATCGGCTAGTCCTCGCTCCCCAGATATGCCTTCTTGACGGCATCGGAGTTCATGATTTCCTTGGGCGGTCCGTAGGCGATACGTTTACCCAGATTCAAAACAAGGACGTTGTGCGCAATGCGGAAAAGCTCTTTAAGACGGTGTTCAACAACGATCATCGTCTTTCCTTCATCGATGAGCTTTTCGATTATCGGCATGGTTGAAGCAACCTCCGACATTGACATGCCTGAGAAAAGCTCATCGAAAATTATTATTTCAGGTTCAAGGGCCATACAGCGGGCAAGTTCCATGCGCTTGAGATAGCCGTGAGGCAATGCCCCCGCAATTTTGTAGGGTATAGATGAGTCGCGTTCAAAGCCGACTTCTTCGAGCAGGTCGAGGGCTACGGCGTCCCGTTCGCCATATTTTCCGCCGCGCAGTCTTCTGACCCTTGGTGAGTAGAGTGGCACAATGAGGTTCTTGAATGCCGGAAGGTGGTAGAAAGGCTTGACCATCTGAAATGTCCTGGCAATACCCATGTTGGCTATCTGGTAGGCGGGCTTGCCCGTAATATCGTGTCCTTTGAAAGTAACCCGGCCGTTATCGGGTTTGACGAAGCCAGATATCAGGTTGACGAGGGTCGTCTTTCCTGAACCGTTAGGGCCGATCAAACCGAGTAGTTCGCCCTCGTGGAGCTCGAAGCTGACGTCATCAACAGCCGCAATAGCGCCATATTTCTTGGTCAGCCCTTCAACCTTCATGATGATGTTATCTTTCACTTCTTGGCCTCCACGGTGACCTTACGTTCGAACTGGTGATAGCGCCGTTGCAGGTAGTGGAAGATACCCTCGGGGACGACCACCACAAAGAACGCCATTATTGCGCTATAGAAAACGATGCGCCATGCACCGAAGGCTCTCATTATCTCAGAGATGGGAGTTAGCAGGAAAGCTCCGACTACCGGTCCGGCGAGGGTGCCGGTGCCGCCGACTACCGTCATGGCAATTGGCATAATTGAGTATTCCAGACCAAATGACGATGGTCCGGCAATTCTGGTATGGTGTGCCATGAAGGCGCCGGCGAGCGCAGCCACCGTAGCGCCGATGAAAAGTGCCTGAACCTTGAAGAGGTAAATGTTTATGCCGGCACTCATGACGCTGCGGTCGTTCTGATCGATGCCGCGTAGCACAAGGCCGAAATCGCTGCCGAGAAGGCGCCGGAAACCGAAAAGACAGACGACTACAAGAATAAGTGCGATGTATACCTTCAGATAGAGATTGGGGAAAGGCGTGAGTCCACTGAGCCCTTCGTTGCCGTTGAAAATATGGGTGGCTTCGATAATGCGGACCATTATCAGGGATAGTGCAAAGGTGACCATTCCAAAATAGATACCGCGCAGCCTGAGCACTCCGGCAAGCAGGCCGGTGGATATTAAGCCGCCGATAACAGCGCCTGCCGGTATCGAGATTATGGGATTGATTCCAAAGTAGTAGTTAAGGGCGCCGGATGAATAGGCACCCAGTCCAAAAAACAGCCCGTGGCCGAGTGAGATCATCCCCGCCGCGTGAATAAAGTCCCAGCTTAAGGCAACGATGGCGAAGACTGCGGCGATAACGATGACGGTTGTCCAGTACTCGCTAAGGACAAGCGGAGCCGCAAGCAGAGCGAGGATGGGTAATACGCGCGGAAGCAAAAGATAGAGACACTCTCTCCATGATGACAGGGCAAAAATATCATCCGACCTGGCCTTGATTCCGCGGTCAAGCCGCTCTTTACGGTAGGCTGTTACCATGTCAGACCCTTTCTTCAAGTTCCTTCAGATGACCGAGAAGTCCGGAGGGACGCAGGGCAAGCACCAGAATAATGGCGGCCAGATTGACGACCATCACCCATGACGTGCCGATGTAACGCCCTACGAACACCTGCAGGAAGCCCAGAATGAAGCTTGCCAGCACGATGCCGGCGGTGCTCTCGATGCCGCCAACAATGGCCACCGTCAACGCCAGCACCAGTATGTCATAGCCCTTATCAACCTGTAGCTGTTCAAGTGGGAATATGGTGAGCGAGGCTATGGCGATGAGCGCGGAGCCGACCACCATGCTCCACATTGCCACCCGGTCCGATTCCATACCCAGGGCCAGAGCAGTCCTTTCGTTCTGTGCGATAGCACGGAATGAAAGGCCCATCTTACTCCTTCTGGTAAAAAGCCAGAGCCCGATTACCAGCACCACGCCGACGAAGACGACAAACAGCCGCTGATAGTCAACCACCATGTTGCCGACCGGGATGACGCCGTCAAGCCACGGTTGGAGCTTGGCGCCGAACCCGACGAGGCCTACGGCACGAATGAGCTCCAGGAGGGCGATACCGATTGCGAAGGTGGAGATTACTTCGGCCAGCATGATGCCCCTGACCCGCATCACCACACCCCAGTAGATCAGGGCGCCAAGAAATGCCGTCACTACAATTGATATGGCGGCTACCAGACCGTATGGTAGGTTAAAGTTCTTGATCAGTAGCCATGGCAGATAGGCTGCAAACAGATACAGTCCGCCCATGGCAAAGTTGGCTACCCGACTTATTCCGAAGGTGAGGCTGAAGCCGATAGCCGTCAAAGCCAGAGTTACGCTGGCTACAAGGCCGTAGATGAGTAACGCTTCCATACACTAGCCGTACCCCTTCTAGTTCATTCGGTGAACATCAACCGCGTAATTATCAAGAAGGGGAGACTGTCAGTCTCCCCTTCATTATCCCTTAATCGTTTACTATTTCTTGATCCAAGGGGGTAGTTGTATCTTGCCGCTCGCGGCAGCGGCCGGAGCAACAATCGCCCGTTCGCCGGGCTTCTGCCACTGGATCATGACGGTAATGACGCTGGTCTTGGGATCGCTACCATAGACAACCTGGTGTTTCTTGTCAAACTTGATGTGACCCATGACCCCATCCATGTCGGTTGCCTCGAGGGCCGTCACAATGGAGTCGCCATCAAGTTTCCCGGCCTTTTCGATGGCGTTGGCCAGTACGTAGATTGAATCGTAGCAGGCGGAAGGTACGCTGTCGGTGCCAGGCCCGGTGCCGTATTTCTTTACAAAAGCATCGTAGGCCGCGACCGACTTGGGCACCGTCGGTACCGGCACGTTGCCAACTTCGGCAACTGCCAGACAGGCATACTCAACCTTGCCATTGTAGATTTTCCAGGCCTCGGGAGCTACGGTCGGTGATGACATTCCAACCAGTAATGCCGGGACCTGATTGTTATACGCCTGCTCAATGAAGGCACCGCCTTCCGGGTTCGAAAAGTTGATGCACACTACCTGAGCGCCGGAAGCTTTAATCTTCTGGATTACCATCGAATAGTCGGTTGTACCGAGAGGGGCAGTCTCCGAGCCAACGTTGACCCATCCCTTCGCCTTGAGAGCGGCATCGACGGCAGCCTGAGTGCCTTTTGCCCAGGCGGCATCTTCCTGAACGTAAAACACTTTGTTCCAGCCGTTGGCACTGCCCATCTGAATAATCGGGTCATATTCGGCCGCGGCCAGAATTAGCGAGTCGACCGTGAGCCGGAAGACGTACTTGTACGTTGCGTAGTTATCAGCGACCTTCTGGGTAATAGCCGGACTCTTGGCACTCGGTATTATCATTGGGAGCTTGTATTTAGATATGAGGTCCATGGCCGCCAGCGCCACCTCGGAACGTTCGGGGCTTATGGCAATCGCCACAGGCTTCTTTTCAAGGATTAATTTTTCCATGGCTACCAATGCATCAGCAGCGGAAGTCTGCGGCTTCATGGCGGCAGTGTCGATTACCTCCAGCTTGAGAGGACGCTTCTTGCCTTCAACCGTGATACCGCCCTTGGAGTTGATTTCTTCGATGGCAAGCTGGGCGAACTTGACACCGTCAGCGCCGACAGCGTAACCCATTGACGGAGTCGCCCCAAGAACTATCGGTTCTGCGGTCGGGGCACCTCCAGCGCACGAGACGGAAGCGATGGTAAGCGGAATGATGACTAGACACGACAGTAACGTGAGCAGCCTCTTGGTCATTTTCCTTTACGATTTGCCTCCTTTCCGAAATTATTCTTGGGTGGAAACCTGTGGAAGGGTTGAACGCAACCTAGTTTATTGCCGATAGACCAGTTTGTCAATGTGCCAACCGGTCAATATTGTGGCAGGTACCGGTAACTTTCCGGTGTAAAGGCGATTAGTGAGAAGGCATACTGAAAGAAAGGTATGCGGCGAAGCCGAGGAGACCGGCTGCCAGTGGCTGGAGCACGCCGGAATAGTATCCCTGGTGAGTGCCGTGGTAAATGCCGGCGATAAGAATAACCAAAGCCACGATGGTCAGGATGCAACGCTCGGCGATGACTCGCCATGTCTGCCGCCGTCTTGTGTCACCAAGGGAAAGTAAAAAAGATACGGCCAGAGCGGCGCCGGCCAGGACCTCGGTAATAAATGACGGCAGTCCTCCGGTGGTCAGATGATAGAAAGCCTGGACGAAAACCACTACCATGATAGCGGCGACAATTGCCCGCCGGATAAGAATACGTCTGGCTCGGGTCCAGCTTAGCACCGGCTGCTCCTCCTGAATGAACGAAGGAGAATAGGGCCGCCATCCGCGGGATCACCGTATGGCGGCCCTGATTGCATCGAAGCCGGTCTAGACCTCCCGGAACTCGCCCTCAACGGTTCCTTCGTCTCCGCCCTTGCCGCCCTGCGGTCCGCCGCGTGGCCCCTGGCCTCCGGGTGGGGGACTGCTGCCGCCAGGAGGCGGCCCTCCGGGAGGTGGTCCGCCGGCCTGTCCGTAAACCTTGGCACCAACTTGCTGGATGGCCTGGGACAACTCTTCCATGGTTCGGCGCATGTAGGCAGTGTCGTGTCCCTGCAAGGCATTGCGGAGTGCCGCAATCTTGCCTTCTATTTGCTGCCTCAGGTCAGCGGGAACCTTATCACCGAGCTCACGCAGGGTGCGTTCCGTAGTGTAAATCATGCTGTCGGCAGCATTTCTGGTCTCGACCTCTTCCTTCCGTTTGGCGTCATCAGCGGCGTGGGCTTCGGCTTCACGGCGCATCCTTTCTACGTCCTGCTTGCTGAGGCCGCTGGAGGCGGTGATGGTAATCTTTTGTTCGCGGCCAGTACCCTTGTCGCGGGCATGGACGCTGAGGATACCGTTGGCGTCGATATCGAATGTCACCTCGATTTGAGGTACGCCCCGCGGTGCCGGAATAATGCCGTCAAGAATAAAGCGCCCCAGGGTCCGGTTGTCCGCCGCCATCGGGCGTTCCCCCTGAAGTACGTGAATTTCAACGCTTGGCTGGTTGTCAGAAGCCGTGCTGAATATCTGGCTCTTTGAGGTTGGGATGGTGGTGTTGCGGGGTATCAGGGGTGTCATCACGCCGCCCAAAGTTTCAATACCGAGGGTAAGCGGAGTGACATCAAGCAGGAGGACGTCCTTGACCTCGCCCTTGAGTACGGCGGCCTGAATGGCGGCGCCCCGGGCAACCGCTTCGTCCGGGTTGACGCTTTTGTTTGGCTCTCTGCCGAAGAATTGCTTGACGATTTCCTGCATCTTGGGCATACGTGTCTGCCCGCCCACAAGGACGACTTCTTTGACCTGTGCGGTGGTCAGGCCGGCATCGGATAGCGCCTGCCGGCAGGGGGGGATGCTCCTCTCGAGAAGGTCAATGGTCATCTGTTCGAATTTGGCCCGGGTTAGAGTCATGTTCAGATGCTTCGGTCCGCTGGCGTCGGCGCTGATGAATGGCAGACTGATGTCTGTCTGGGCAACGCCGGTGAGCTCCCTCTTGGCTTTCTCCGCGGCATCCTTCAGACGCTGGAGGGCCATGCGGTCCTGCTTGAGGTCGATGCCGGTTTCCTTCTTGAACTCAGCGATCAGCCAGTCCATGATTCGCTGGTCAAGGTCATCGCCGCCGAGGTGCGTATCTCCGTTCGTCGATTTCACCTGGAAGGTGCCCTCACCGATTTCAAGGATGGAGATATCGAAAGTGCCGCCCCCAAAGTCATAGACGGCGATTATTTCATCCTTATTCTTGTCCAGGCCGTAGGCGAGTGATGCCGCCGTCGGCTCGTTGATGATCCGGAGGACGTTAAATCCGGCGATGGAGCCGGCGTCTTTGGTGGCCTGGCGCTGGCTGTCATTGAAGTAGGCGGGCACCGTCAGCACCACATCGGTGATTTTCTCACCCAGATAGGCTTCAGCATCAGCCTTGAGCTTCTGCAAAATCATGGCCGTGATTTCCGGCGGGCTGTACTCCTTACCGCCCATTATGACATGGGCATCTCCATTGGATGCGGGGACTATCTTGTAGGGGAGACGCTTCATGTCGTCCTGGACGGTAGGGTCAGTAAACTTGCGTCCCATCAGCCGCTTGATGCTGTAGATGGTGTTTTCCGGATTGATAATGGCCTGGCGCTTGGCCAGCAGGCC
>DAOUCU010000117.1:0-6645 GCA_034431935.1 Dehalococcoidia bacterium
AACAGGTCCCCTACTATCCCGTAGGTGGCGACCTCGAAGATGGGGGCATTGGGGTCTTCGTTGATGGCGATGATGATTTCCGAGGTCTGCATGCCGGCGAGGTGCTGGACGGCGCCGGAAATGCCGATGGCGAAATATACTTTCGGACAGACGGTCCTGCCGGTCTGGCCGACCTGGTGGGAGTAGGGTATCCAGCCGTCGTCGACCGGCGGGCGGGATGAGCCGACGGCGGCGCCGAGGGCATCAGCCAGTTCGCGGACTATCTGGAAGTTCTCCGGCTTGCCCAGGCCGCGGCCGCCGGAGACAATAACCGGGCACTCATCCAGCCGGACCTTTTCGGTCACATCCTCGATGAAGCCGACCAGCTTCGTCCGCGAGGTCACCGCTTCCTTCCTGAGGTCAACCCTGATGGTCTCACCCTTCCGTGTGCCGTCAGGGTTGCCCTTCTTGAAGACATGCGGCCGGACGGTGGCCATCTGGGGCCGCCGTGACTCGCAGGTAATGGTGGCCATGATGTTCCCGCCGAAGGTGGGACGGGTCTGGAGAAGCAGACGAGAGTGAGGTTCGATTTCCAGACCGGTGCAGTCGGCGGTCAGGCCGGTGCCAAGCATGGCGGCGACCTTCGGGATGAAGGAACGTCCGAACGGGGTGGCTCCGGCAAGGAGTATCTCCGGCTTATACTCCCGGACCAGTCCAGCCAGCGTCGCCGCATAAGGTTCGTCCTGGCACTGTGCCAGCGCCGGGTCATCGGCCAGATAAATACGGTCGGCCCCGTGTGCGGCCAGCGAAGCTATATCCTCGACATTATGCCCCAGACAAACGGCGGCCAGTTCGACCCCGAGTGCTTTGGCCAGCTCCTGCCCTTTGGCCAATAGCTCGAAGGTGGAACTCTTGAGCTTGCCCCTGTCCTGCTCGGCAAAGACCCAGACGCCTTCGTAACCCGTGGGAGCGGGGGTTTTGGGTGTGCTCTCGATGGTTATGGCGTTGACCGGGCAGGACTTCTCGCAGGCGCCGCACAGAGTGCATTTGTCGTTGAATGCGGCGACGTCGTTCACGACCTCAACTGCACCGAAGGGGCAGGCAGTTACGCAGGCGCCGCAGGCGGTGCAAAGTGCGGGGTCAGCCTTGATACCTTCCATTGCCTTCACACTACTTTGGCTTCTCTCAGCTTCACGAGCAGCTTCTCAACCTGCTCTTCAGGCGTTCCGGTAATCATTTCGCTCTTGGGGGTACGCTGCGGGAAGAAAATTTTCACCACGCGGGTGGCCGAACCGGTTACCCCCACCCTGTCCGTGGGGATTTGCAGGTCGGAATTACTCCATACGGTCGGCTTGAGGCTTCTGGCCTTCATCATATTGCGTAAGGAAGGTAATCGTGGCGTGTTGATTTCCTTGGTCACCGAAATTACTGCCGGCAGGGGACACTCAACAACCTCATGGCCGAACTCGACCATCCTTTGGACCCGGATATGGCCGGGCCTTATTTCCTCGACCTTGCTCACATAGGAGACAAACGGCAGGCCGAGCCTCTCAGCCAGCTCTGGGGCTACCTGGCCGGTGTCGCCGTCGATGCTCTGGCGGCCGCAGATGACCAGGTCGAAATCTTTGAATTTGGCTACCGCGGCGGCCAGGACCTGCGCCGTGGCCCAGGTGTCCGACCCGGCAAAGGCGCGGTCGCTGACAAGAATCGCATCGTCAGCGCCGACGGCGACGGCATCACGCAGTGCCTGCTCCGCCTGGGGCGGGCCCATGGTGATAACAGTGCAACTTCCGCCGGTGCGCTCTTTGAGCCGGACGCCTTCCTCGATAGCGTAGGTATCGAAGGGGTTGATGATACTTTCGACGCCCTCGCGGACGAGGGTATTGGTCTTGGGGTCGATTTTGACCTGGGTGGTGCCGGGTACCTGCTTGATGCAGACGAGGAAGTTCATAGAGCTACGGGCGGCGGCCCTTGCGCTTAAGAAGGTCAAGGGCGATGGCGTTGCGGAGGACCTGGTTGGCACCCTCGTATATCTGGGTTATCTTGGCGTCGCGCATCATCTTCTCCACCGGATAATCGCGCATGTAGCCGGCGCCGCCGAATACCTGAGCGGCATCGGTGGTAACGCGCATCGCCACATCCGAGGCGAAGACCTTGGCCATCGCCGAATCCTCGGTGAAGTCTTTGGAACCCGCATCAATACTGCGGCAGGCCGCGTAGAGCAATGCCCGCGCCGCCTCGACGTCGGTAGCCATGTTGGCCAGGATATGCTGCACCGCCTGGATGGCCGAAATGGGGTGTCCGAACTGGTGGCGCTGGCTTGAGTAATCGACGGCGGCCTCGAGCGCCCCCTGGGCGATGCCCAGCGCCTGAGCGGCCACGCCCGGTCGGGAACGGTCCAGCGTCTTCATGGTGATAATGAAGCCGAAGCCCTCTTTGCCGAGCAGGTTTTCGGCAGGGACGCGGCAGTTCTTGAAGACGAGCTCGCGCGTGGCCGAGGCGCGGATGCCCATCTTTTTTTCTTTCTTGCCGAAGGTGAAGCCCTCCGCGCCTTTTTCCACGATAAAGGCGCTGGCGCCACGAATCCCCTTGGCACGATCGGTGATGGCGATGACGGTGTAGATTTCCGCCTCGCCGCCGTTAGTGATGAACTGTTTGGTGCCGGTTATCGAGTAGCCGCCGGCGTCTTTGACCGCCTGAGTGCGGATGGCGGCGGCATCACTGCCAGCTCCGGACTCGGTCAAAGCGAAACCGGTCAGGCGCTTGCCGGCGGCGATAGCCGGCAGGTACTTCTGTTTCTGGGCATCGGTGCCCCACTCGATGATGGGTATAGCACCGAGTGCGGTGGCGGCGTAACAGATGGCCACGCCACTGCAAACGCGGCTGAGTTCCTCAACCACCAAACAGAGGTCGAGTGTGCCCCCGCCCAGTCCCTCGTATTTCTCCGGGATAAAGACGCGGAAGAGGTCAGCTGCGGCCATCTCCCGGATGATATCCCAGGGGAATTCTTCGGTCTCATCGAGCTCGGCGCGTCGCGGCAGTATCTTTTCCTCGGCGATACGCCTTGCCAGCGAGCGGACCATTTCCTGCTGTTCGGTAAAGAAATACTTCAAAGGCAGGTTTCCTCAAAAGGCGGGGTGTATTGTATCGGGATTCGAGGAAGCGTTCAACTTCGGCCTGTTCCAGGTCATATCCTCCGCGGCATTGTTTTATAGTGCATTTTCATGGCCACCACCAGAAACAGGACAGTAAATGCGGCGAGAGCAGTGAAGTCGAGCGCCAGCGGGAGATATCCCTGCCCCTGAAGACAGTTGCGGGAAATGTCGGTAAAGTAGGTCAGAGGCGAAATGTAGGCAACAGCCTGTCCCCAGACGGGCAGTTCGTTCAGCGGAATGAAGACGCCGCTGATGAAGACCACCGGGAACTTGACCACCGCGGCAATCATGTTCACCGTGGCCGGCAGGTTGGTGGGCGGGATGGAAAAAACATTTCCCATGGAGGCAAAGCAAAGAGCGGCCAGGATAACGGCAAGGGCGAAGACCGCCGGACCGGAAACCGTCACACCCATAGCGAGGCCGATGATAATTGGAACCAGCGAGATAGCCGTTCCAAAGGCAAATGAGGCCAAGATATCTCCGGCGATTATGGCCTCAAGCCTTACCGGGCATGACATAAGCCGTTCCAGCGTCCTCGACTGGGCTTCCCAGGGTACTACTATCGGCGAAATCGAGGTGGCGGTAAAGAAGAGTATCATGCCCAGCAGTCCCGGTATCATGAAGTCAATGGACAGGTGCCGGCCTATGGTGAAGGACAGAAACAGGAACACCGGGAATAGAATGCCGAAGATGATTACCGGCCCTTTGGAATAGTAGATGCGGATATCCTTGCGGGCTATTGCCAGGGCGCGGCGCATTTGCTGACGTACTAAAGCTATCTCAGGCATGCTTGGCTTCCTTCTCGGTCAGCGCGACAAAAGCATCCTCGAGGGAAGGCGTCAGGATATTAAGTGATGCAATTTTCAGCCCTGCCATACAGGAGTGATTCACCAGCTCCACCACCAGCTCTCCGGGGTTTTCAGTGTAGAGACGGTACTTGTCGCCGACCTTCCGCACTTCGCTGACGCCAGTCAGTTGTTTAAGAATGTCCGGGCTCGCATTGCCGGTAAAGCTAATCTCAACCGAACGCCGGCCGCTGGTGGTCATTCTGAGCCTCTCCGGTGCGTCAATGGCGACGATTTTCCCTTTATTGATGACAGCAACACGGCTGCAGAGTTCATTGGCTTCATCCATGTCGTGGGTGGTGAGGAAGAGGGTCTTGCCACGGGCGTTGAGACTGCGGAGCAGGTCCTTAATCAAACGGGCACTCTGCACATCCAGGCCGGAGGTTGGCTCATCGAGGAAAATCACCTCCGGATCGCTTACCAGCGCCATGGCCAGAATGAGTCTTTGCCGCATCCCTTTGGAATACGTCTTGACCTGGCTGTCCTTTCGCTCCAGAAGACCGAGAGATTCCAGAAGGGTTCGGCTCCGCTCCTCCGCCTTGTAGACGGGGACGCCGTAAAGTTCTGCCATCAGCATAAGGTTGTCCCGGCCGGAAAGGTCATTGTAAGCGTTGGTCATTTCCGGCACGACACCGGTAATCTGCCGGGCGTTGAGACTGCCTGCTTTGAAGCCCGAAATCAGTGCTTCACCGCCGTCAGCCCTGATAATGCCGGTAAGTATCCGGACGGTAGTCGTTTTACCGGCCCCGTTTGGCCCCAGGAAACCAAAAAATTCGCCTTTATTGACATCAAAGTTTATGCCGTTGACAGCGCAGACCGCGCCGAAACGCTTGGTGAGATTGGATACCATGATTGCCTTGTCATCCGTCGGCATACTCGGGCCCCTTTCCTTGCTGGCACGGTCCCGGAAATGTCTCTTGGCCGCCTGCCGACTCCATGCTCAGAGCGGTTGAGGTGAGCCTCCGGCATTCTCCGAGCATGTCCTGATTGATAAAGTAGTGCATGTGGTAGCCCTGCCGTTCACCTTTCACCAGCCCGATGCCTTTCAGCACCCTCAGGTGTTGAGAAACGGCCGATTGAGTCACCCCTAAAAGGGCCGCTAAAGCGTTGACGCAGAGCGCATCCGGGTCGCTCTGCCGGCAGAGCAGCCTGACCAGTTTAAGGCGGGTAGGATCGGCCAGCGCTCCGAAAATCGCCACCTGACGTCCTATGTCTTCTATCACGATTTCCCCTCCGCAATGCTATGAGTATCTGCTAATAGGCTTAAACATAGTCCGGTTGAAGCCTGTTTGTCAACAGTCAGGCAGCCCCGCTCTTGACAGCGTCGCCAGAGGCGTTTATTATATGCAGTAATTCGCATATGGAGATTATTGAATGGTTAACCGCCAGCTGACAAATGCTTTCAAGGCCCTTTCGGACGATACCCGGTTAAGGGTACTATGTCTTCTCTCCCGGCGTGAGTGCTGTGTTTGCGAGGTGGCGCAGGCGCTGGAGATACCCCAGCCCAGAGCGTCGCGGGGCCTGACCACGCTTTATAATGCCGGCCTTCTGAAGTTGAGGAAAGATGGCGCGATGTCGCTCTATTCAATTGACCGCAGTGGACTCGGCGGGGTGGCTTCAAAGCTGGTTGACGCCATTGTTGATTCGCTCAACTCAAGCGAAACGGTTGCCCGCGATGCAGAGCGCCTGAGCCAGGCGCGCCGCCCGGGCGCCAGCCGGAGCCCGGCAGTTGAATTAAGCCCGCGGCCGGCCTAAGTTACAGTTTGCTTTTGCTGAAGAGAAGGGATTTGTCCATATGATTATCATTGATGCTTTCATGGGCGGGCTGTATGCCCTTCAGGACTATATTGCCCTCCATGTGCTTACCTGCCTTATTCCGGCTTTTCTTCTGGCCGGCGGGATAGTCACCTTCATATCCCGGGAGGCTATCATCGGCTATCTCGGCGCCGCGGCGCGTAAAATATCGTCTTTCAGTATTGCTTCCATCGGGAGCTTCTTTGTCGCCGCCTGTTCGTGCACCGTCATTCCGGTATCCAGCGGTATTTATCGCGGTGGGGCCGGCATCGGTGCCGCCTTCATTATTCTCTGGGTGGCTCCGGCGGCCAACATACTGGCCCTTGTCTATACCGGCCAGATTATCGGCGTCCAGATGGCCGCCGCCAGAGTCATCAGCGCTCTACTGATGAGCTTTGTTGTGGGTATGGTCATGGCCTATGCTTTCTATCGTGAGGAGAGGAACCGTGTCTCCACCATCCAGATGAGTCGCGGGCCGTTGATGACCCGTAGAGGGGTGATTCTTCTCTTACTTCTGGTTGTGTGGCTTCTGGCCCCCAATTATCTGGTGACCCATGGTCCCTACTGGCAGAAGGTGGTGATATGGGCGGTGGGGTTGGTAGTGGTTGGCGTCTATGTTTGGAAGGCAATCGACCTTGAGAAGACAAAAGAGTGGCTCAGAGAGACATGGTGGTTTGTACGCGTCATTTTTCCGCTACTGCTGGCTGGGGTTTTTGCCGTGGGAATTATTGGCGCTCTTTTGCCCGGCGAATGGGTCAAGACCTGGCTGGGCGGCGCCGGACTGCGTCAATCATTCCTGGCGACCATGATCGGAGCCATCACCTATTTCGCTACCATGACCGAGGCGCCTTTTGTGGATACGCTGATGAACC
>DAOUCU010000118.1:0-5320 GCA_034431935.1 Dehalococcoidia bacterium
CGATTTCAACCGCAATGAGAGCACCGGTATGATGACCGACGAGGCTGACTTTTCCTATTCCCAGGCCATCCAATGCGGCAATGGTGGTACGGGCGAAGTCCTCGATATCGAATTCCTCAGACGGGTCTGAAGAGTTGCCATGACCCATCGAGTCTATAGCCAGGGCGTGGTATTGGTGTGAAACGAGCGGCATCAGGTCGGCGTACTCCTCTGACGAGAGAGGCGATTGATGCAGGAATACAATACAGGGCCCAGCCCCGTCTGCTCTGTAGTGAATCTGACCCTCCGGAATATCTACATAGCCACATTTCATTGGTCAATCTCCTTCTGGTATGCGTTCCCACACCTGTCTCTCAGAAAAGCCCTTCAGCTTAAGTGATATGTCCAGGTATTCAATACGGTTGGGGATAACCCTGGCGATGATGTAGCCGCGTGGTGGTTCTGTCCAGCCCAGCTCCTTTCCGAGATTCTGCCACCGGTAAATGTTCATAGCCTCCCAGTACTCGGGTTCATTATCTTCATAGAGTGTTGCGATTCCCGTTAGCTGAAGGCCGCGTATGTTGAGCCAGTCGGTGAGTGGATCGTGGATTCCGATACTGACCAGTGAATTGGCCGCGATATTGTGGGTCTTGGTACCGCTATCGGTCATCATGTAAATGGTCAGGTTGTCGGAGTAATACTCAATAGGCGTCGCTCTGGGCACGTTGTTATGGCAGGTCGCCAGTACGCACATGTTATGCGACTTCAGGAAGGCACTGAAGATCCGTTCCTGTTCAGCACGGGGAAGTTGTCTGGTCAGCTTGCTGTGCAGTAGCTCGCGAATATTAACGTTCATTGGTGTCAAACGGATTCATGTGAAGCCAGGGTTGACCGCTGCCGGTCAACCCTGGCTTGCGCCGCGTCCTCTACGGAGGTAGCTGGTGGATTAGATGCCAAGCTTCTTGAGGATGGGGTCCAGCGTTGCCTGGGCGGTCTTAACGTCGGCTATGTTGCGAATAATCTTAAAGGTAGGAATGCCAAGGTTCTTCTTGTAGTCCGCCCAGAAGGTCGTCCAGTCTTTGTTCTGTGGATCGATGTTGAGCCCCTTGGCCTCAGCCTGCTTCAGGCAATCCTTGTAAGCCGCAACATAGGCATTGACAAGGTCAACATTGTACTTCTGACGTATGTCATCGTCAGCAGTCCACATATTCTTTTCTTTGAGGTATTTTATAGTGCCATCGTGATAAGGTAGATACGTCCAGTTCATGACCGAGCGGAGGTTCTTGATGTTCAGTTCTTTGAGCTGGGGATGAAGGTCTTTGTAGCTGTCATAGTTCTGATCAAGCCATTTCACCAGGTTGTATACGAGATTGACGTCCTCTGCGGCGCGGGTCCACACCATGCCGGCTGAGCCCCAGCCATATTTACCCAGAGCGCCGGTGTTGTTCGGGTCTGAGGTAATCGGCATCAGAGCGTGTACGGGCAGGTACTGGTTGAATCTTGCGGCTGCCGCCGGATCCTTATCGCCGTTAAGGTCAAACCACTTGATACCGCCGGGCGCAGCCGCGGCCTTCTGTACGTTAGCCATGGAAGGAAGCGCTACAAAAGCCGCATCGGCTTTACCTTCCGGTACGGCGTCAACCTGTGCAGGATAGCTGGCGATCGGGACAAGCGTCACGTCATTGACAGTGAGGTTACCGAAGGCAAGCACTGCCTTGATAATATCTTCGGCACCGGTAGTCTGCCACAGAGCGATCCGCTTGCCCTTAAGGTCAGCGACGGTGTTGACCCCAATGTCGCCCTTCACAAAGCAACCGAACACCTGGTCGTAAAGATAGAAGACTGCCCTGACGGGATACGGGCCGCCGTCTTTGGTAAGGTAAGCGCCTGACCCCTAGATGCAGTAAGGCGCAATTTCACCCATGGACTGGTCAGTGGCATTGTATTGACCGGATGCTATCCATCTTGCCTTAAGAGCGATGTTGTCTTCGGGAACAACTCTGACCGCCATGCCGGTGCCTTTTTGAATAGCAGGCCCAATCGCGCTAAGAAGAGTGTTGCTTGTTGAGCCTATTGCGGATGAGGTGAATTTGAATTCGGCTGGCCATTTGTAAGGGGTAGGAGTTGGCGCAGAGGCGGGAGTGGGAGCAGGCGCAGGAGCAGGGGCAGGAGCGGGAGCTGGGGACGGCTTTGGCGCAGGAGGCGGAGCTGGTTGCGCGCAGGCGGCCACTAATGCCAGTGATGCGACAACACCTATAACCAGAATAGTGTACCAGATACCGTGTTTCATCTGTCCTCCTTATTAGTTCTCCCTGTAACGTTGCTTCCTTATTCTGGCGCGCAACGGATAGCTGGTATTGATTGCGCAAAACAGGTCTTGAACCGATTGATTGGTGTAAAACCAAAGAACACCACCCTGTGCACCATAGGCTATGATAGTCTATGTCCCTAGCTTGCGCACTGTCAATATGAAGGCCAGTTTCGGTTGCAAAAACGGCCATAATGTGATATTAGTATGCCGGAGCTGGACATGGTCGATGCCATTGATGAACAACTGGTAAGGCTGTTACAGAAGGATTGCCGCCAGAGCAGTCAAGAGCTGGCGAAGAAGCTCCACATCAGCCCGAGGACAGTCCGGCGCCGAATGAACAACCTGCTTGATAGTAAGGTAATAAGCAATGTGGTCATTGTAGACCCGGCGGCATTCGGGTACCCGGTCGTGGCTATGATAGCTTTCAATATCGTTCCCGGCAAGGTAAAGGCGGCAACTGAAGCTCTGGCGTCTCGCCATGAAGTGAAATGGCTGACCAGTACCGCCGGTCGTTACGACATTCTGGCACTGGCCCGCTTTCGTTCAACCGACGAGGCGTCAGACTTCCTTGAGGAGCAACTGGCAGTGGTTGATGGCATAAAGGCCAGTGAGACCTTCTTCTGTCTGAGCGTGAAGAAGGGCCGCTACATGCAGATATAGACGGCAACGCCAGTGGTCTAGCTATTGAGAAACTCCAGTATCGCTCCGGCGAATTCCTCGGGCATCTCGTAGGCTATCAAGATTGCGCCACCTTCGATCACCTTGTACTTTGCCCCTGGTATTAGCTTTGCAGGTGTTTCGGGGGGCTTAAAAAGCGGCGGTTGAATAACGTCCTTGCTGCCGGCGATTACCAGGGTTGGTTTCCGGATCAGCGGCAGCCTTGGTTCGATATCATAACCAAGCAGCGCTGTGAAGGCGTCACCACCTTTCTTCTCGTAGTGAAGAAAGTTGGCAATCATCGCCCGGTGAACGCTCTCGATTGATGAATCCGGATTTTCTCTTCTTTGCATTTTCCACATACGGATAGCATGCGAACCATCTTCGACTGGTGGCAGTGGGCCTTCAGGTGGCAGAGCCAGTTGTTTGCGATAGTAGTCCTCTCTGGTTGCCGGTTCGTAGACCGCACAGCCTGATAGGACCAGTTTGTCAACTTTTTCAGGAAAGGAAATGGCAACTTCGGCGGCTATCAGGGCGCCGGTATGGTGGCCGACTAGGTGAGCATGTTCAATGCCGAGGGCATCCATGAACTGGACCTGGCTTCTGACAAAGTCCTGAAATCTCCAGCCACGCGGGGCTGGATCGGAATAGCCGTAGCCCAGTGTGTCCGGGGCAATGACGCGGAACTTATTAGCCAGAATAGGAATTACCCGTTCGTACTCGAAGCTGTAGAACGACGATTGATGAAACATCACCAGGGGTTTACCTGAACCGGCATAGATGTAGCACATCTGGCCATTGGGAGTATCAATGAACGCACGTTTCATGGTTCACCTCCGCCAGGAGTTAGCATAGAGGGAGTAGACCAATAGAGTATAGGTCGTATGGAATTTCTGTCAATCTTGTTTGACGGATTCTCAAGCTCAATGCATTTCCCCGCTATGACCATGGATAACATCCATCATGTGGACAATGTGCTGTTGTGGCACTGATGGTGGCCGGATGTGTACGTCTTTGGTGGCGACATGGCCGATTTTGCGCCCCATCTTTGTTTTCATATTGACTTATCTGCCCTGTGAACCATACTATTAACTGTTTTGAATGACGCGTAGCAGTCCCTGCCTTGGTGATTTGTATAACTGAGCAAATATTGGCACAAGGAAGGTGCAGTTATGCCGGAGGTTGATGAGAAGTACAAGCAGAAGCTGACTGACAAAATTGAATTCGAGTCTACCCGGTATGGCAAAATGCCCTTCGTGCTTAAGGTTGTTTTCACGGTTGCAACTGTGATCGGCATTGCCTGTGCCACCTATTTCAAGATTCAGGGGATACGAATAACTCTGGGTCCGCTCAGTTACACTTTGTCTATCGGTGGGTATGTTCTCAGTGATGTGCAGTACTATTTCCTGCTGTACGGAATTTTTGGCGGATCATCATTTTTGCTCCTTCCGATGCGGCGGTCGGACCGTAGCAGGGTACCCTGGTACGATATGGTGCTCGGATTTATGGCATTAGCAATCCCAGTTTTCTACTTCCTGTATTCCTATCAAATACAGTTTGTTGGATGGGTACCTGCCCCAAACAACCTAGTTCTGGCCGTCGCGATATTGTACGCATTGCTTATGCTGGAAATGTCCCGGCGCATGGGCGGCAACATATTTCTTGGCCTATGCATCGTGCTCTTCATATATCCCATGGTAGCCAACTTTGCTCCCGGTCTTTTGTCCGGAGCATCTTACAGTTTTGACTATGTTGTATCTTTCGTGAATTTTGGCGGTGATGGTATACGGGGTTTACCCGGTAAGGTCTTAGGAGACATATTAATTGGCTTCTTGATAATGGCTGGAGTGATGATAGCTACCGGCGCCGGGGACTTTTTTATCAAGCTCTCGGTTGCGTCTCTTGGCAGGTTCCGTGGTGGCCCGGCCAAGGTGGCAGTTCTGGCCAGTGGCCTATTCGGTAGTATTACCGGGAGTCCTATTGCAAATATAGTAGCCGTTGGTTCCTTCACGATCCCGATGATGAAAAGGCTCGGGTACCCACCGCATTATGCGGGAGCGATCGAAGCATGCACTTCAACGGGCGGCGTGCTCATGCCGCCAGTTATGGGTGTCATCGCCTTTGTGATGGCATTCATCACCGGGATCGAATACGCGAAGATTGCCGCCGCGGCGGCAATTCCTGCGATACTCTATTACTTAGGGCTGTTAGTGCAGGTTGATTCCTATGCGGTCAAGGCGGGAATGAAAGGCTTAACCCGAGAAGAAATACCATCTGCTGTCCAGGCGCTAAAAGACGGATGGCAGTTCCTGTTTGCAATTGCGTTTCTGGTTTTCGGTCTTCTTTATATGAGGTGGGAATACTTAACACCGT
>DAOUCU010000119.1:0-5513 GCA_034431935.1 Dehalococcoidia bacterium
CTTCGGCCTTAGCTGCCGGTTTGACCTTAATCGTCTTACGTGCCGCGCCCGGCGACTTGGGAATAGTCACGGTCAGGATGCCGTCATCGATAGTCGCTTCGGCCTTATCGGCCTGAACTCCGGCAGGAAGAGCGATAAAGCGGGAGAAGGCACCGTAACGCTGCTCCTGATAGTAGTAATTCTCGCGCTTGATTTCTTTCTCCTGCTTCCGCTCGCCTTTTATGGTCAGGCCCTCGTCGGTAACGTGGATGTCGACCTCGTCGGCCTTGACACCGGGCAGGGCCGCCTCGACCACGACCTCCTTATCGGTCTCGTACATGTCAATAGCCGGCATCGTGCCCTCGAATGGAATCAGCCTCGAAGGCCGGATAAAGCTGTCCTCGAAGAGCCTGTCCATGGCCTCTCTCAAACTCACCATCTCCGGGAATGGCTCCCACTTCATCAGCGTCATTGTTAATCACCTCCTTTTATGCTTGAACTGCGTTCAGAAGCTCCACCCCCGAACACAGCGGGAATTATAGCAAACCTTCACAATGTTTGTCAAGACTATTAACAACTGTTGACAAATATTTTAATAAGTAGTATCATTCCTGTCGTATCAGATGAGGTACAACTATGGCGGGTAAAGATTATTATACGATCCTTGGTGTGAGCCGCACTGCTTCCGAACAGGAAATCAAGCAGGCTTACCGTCGTCTGGCGCGCCAGTACCATCCCGACGTCAACCAGGGTGACAAAAGTGCTGAAGCCCGCTTCAAGGAAATCAACCAGGCCTATGAGGTCTTAGGTGACCCTGATAAGCGGAAAAAATATGACCAGTACGGCGACCAGTGGCAGTATGCCGAGCAGTTCGAGAAGGCGCGGGCCCAGGGCGGCGCCCGCGGGTTCGAAGACTTTGGCCCGTTTGGCCAGACCTATACCTATCAGGACTTTAGCGGCCCCGGTGACATGGACGACCTCGGCAGTATTTTCGAAAACCTGTTCGCGGGCGCCGGCGGAAGGTTCCGCACCTCGCGCCGTCCTCAGGTCGGTGGTGACATCGAGCAACCGGTCGAGGTAACTCTGGAGGAGGCCTACCATGGAACGACGCGCACACTGCAGATTCAGATCGAGGAACCATGTCCCACCTGCGGCGGCAGAGGTCTCATACAGCGACGCCCCTGCTCAGCCTGCGGTGGTGCCGGTGTCAGGCCACGCCTTCGGCGGCTCGAGGTCAAGATACCGCCCGGCGTACGCACCGGCTCCCGCATCCGCATGGCCGGCGAAGGACGCTCGGGCATTGGCGGCGGCCCCAAGGGCGACCTGTACCTTGTGGTCAAGGTACTTCCAAACGAACAGTTCCAGCGGGTCGATGACGACCTGACAATCGAGGTGCCGGTTCCGCTGGTCACCGCCGTACTCGGCGGTGAGGTCAAAGTCCCTACCATCAAGGGCCGGGTGGCGCTGAAGATACCACCGGAAACACAGAACGGGAAGCTGTTCCGTTTGGCCGGCCAGGGTATGCCGCACCTGAACAGCCCGGGCTATGGCGACCTTTTTGCCCGGGTAAAAGTCGTCCTGCCGACGGGTCTCACCGACGCTGAACGCCGGTTGTTCGAGCAATTACGCAACATGAGGAGGGAGACGTAAGGGGGCAGTCCCCCGGTACACCAGGATTCAGGAGAGGCAGTGCCCCTCCAAAACCTGCCTGTAAAAAAGGGACACTCTGCGGGAGGGTAATGTTTTGAGAAAAGAACCTAAGGAACCGCGCTACGTGATCTCGGTTGCCGCCAGACTGGTCGGCATCGAGGCGCATACCCTCAGATACTATGAAAAAGTCGGCCTGATTAAGCCGCACCGTTCGAAAGGGATACGGTACTACTCTGATGCCGACATTGAGCTCCTCCAGCGCATCAAGACTCTGACCGATGAGATAGGAGTAAGCCCCGCCGGAGTCGAGGTGTTTATGCGCATGGCCCAGCAACTGCTGGAAATGCAGAGACGTCTCCATGAGATGGAGGCCCGGATGAGGCTCCTCGAGGAGACCCTGCCGGAATCTGGAGAAAGCGAATAGAAGAAAGGAAATCACTATGAGACCGGAAAAATTCACCGAGCAGGCACAGGAAGCACTGCAGAAATCAATCGAGATGGTGAGAGACAACCGCAACAGCCAGTACGACGTGGAGCACATCCTGATGGCCCTGCTCCTGCAGGAAAGCGGCCTGACCGCTGAGATATTGAAAGAGTTGAAGGTGGACATTGAGGCCGTTAGGAGCCGTGTTCAGAACGTTCTGGACAGCATGCCAAAAATCGGCTACGAGGGCGCCCAGATATACCAGACGCCACGCATTGCCCGCGTCATGGAGCTGGCCAAGTACGAGGCAGACCGGCTTAAGGACGAGTTTATCGGCACCGAGCACCTCCTCATCGCCATCGCCGGCGAACCCAAGGGCGAATCGGCCAGCATCCTGAAAGAGTTCGGTATTGACCAGGAGAAGCTCTACCAGGCCCTGCAGAACATCCGCGGCAGTCAGCGGGTGACCGACCAGAGGGCGGAAAGTAAATACCGCTCGCTGGAGAAGTACAGCCGTGACCTGACCAGGCTGGCCCGCGAAGGCAAACTTGATCCCGTCATCGGCCGCGATGAGGAGATCAAACGGGTTATGCAGGTACTGACACGCCGTACCAAGAATAACCCGGTTATCATCGGCGAAGCCGGCGTCGGCAAGACGGCCATCGCCGAGGGTCTGGCCCAGAAGATTGTCGCCGGCGACGTACCGTCGTCGCTGAGGAACAAACGGGTTCTCGCCCTCGATATGGGCGCCCTAGTGGCCGGAAGCAAGTTCCGGGGCGAGTTCGAGGAGCGTCTCAAGGCAGTCATGGATGAAATCCGCCAGGCCAAAGGCGAGGTAATTCTTTTCATCGACGAGCTTCATACCGTGGTCGGCGCCGGGGGCGCCGAGGGTGCTATCGACGCTTCGAACATGCTCAAGCCGGCCCTGGCCCGCGGTGAGCTCCAGGCCATCGGCGCTACCACTCTGGACGAATACCGGAAGCATATCGAAAAAGACAAGGCTCTGGAGCGCCGTTTTGCGCCGGTCTTCCTTGACGAACCGAGCGTTGAAGACACAATTGAGATGCTGAAGGGCCTGCGGCCGCGCTACGAAGCGCATCATAAAATAAAGATAACCGATGCCGCGCTTGACGCCGCCGCCCGCCTGAGCCAGCGCTACGTCACCGGGCGCTTTCTCCCGGACAAGGCGATTGACCTCATCGATGAGGCAGCCAGCAAACTGCGCATCGATATGGAAAGCCCCCCCAAGGAGGTCAAGGACCTCGAAGCCAGGCTCCAGCAGTTGAAGAACGAAGAGGAAGCCGCTTCACAGCGTCAGGACTATGAAAAAGCGGCCCAGATTAAGTCCAGCCGCATGCGTATTGAGGACGAATACAACAGGGCCCGGGCAAAGTGGATGCAGGAGAAGAAAATTGACAATGTGGTCGACGAGGAGACAATAGCCGATTTAATTTCAAAATGGACCGGTATCCCCGTTTCCCGGATGCTCGAAGGCGAGTCCGAGAAACTCATACACATGGAGGACCGTCTCCACGAGCGCGTCATCAATCAGTCCGAGGCGGTCAAGGCGGTTTCTGAAGCCATACGCCGCGCCCGCGCCGGGCTCAAGGACCCGCGCCGGCCCATCGGCTCCTTCATCTTCCTTGGCCCGACCGGGGTCGGCAAGACTGAACTGGCCCGGGCCCTAGCGCAGTTCTTGTTCGATGACGAGAACGCCATGGTACGTCTCGACATGTCCGAGTACATGGAGAAACACGAGGTCTCCCGACTTGTCGGCGCGCCCCCCGGATACGTCGGTTTCGAGGAGGGCGGACAACTCACCGAGGCAGTCAGACGCCGCCCCTACCGTGTGGTGCTTTTCGACGAAATAGAAAAGGCCCATCCTGATGTCTTTAACATGCTCCTCCAGATACTGGATGACGGACGGCTGACCGATGGCCAGGGACACACCGTCGACTTCAAGAATACCGTCATCATCATGACCAGCAACCTGGGCACCGGCGAATTCCAGAGAACCGGCATTGGCTTTGCCAGACAGGACAAAGCCGAACGAGACCGTCAAAAAACGGCTATCGAAGATGCCCTCAAGAAGACATTCCGACCGGAGTTTCTGAACCGGATTGATGACATCATCATCTTCCAGCCGCTGGGCAAGGAAGAACTCAGGAAGATCGTTGACCTGCTTATCCGGGACGTCGAAAAACTCCTGGCCGACCGGAACATCAGGCTGACGCTAACCGAAGCGGCCCGTGACTGGCTGCTTAAGGAAGGTTACGACCCGGTCTATGGCGCTCGTCCTCTGCGCCGCGCCATCCAGCGATATGTCGAAAACCCGCTCTCAAGCCGCATCCTCTCCGGCGAGTTCAAAGACGGCGGGAGCATCACCGTTGACGCCGGGCCGGAGGGACTGACGTTCAGCTCCGGCACACCTCCGAAGAGCAAGAAATAGCTGAAAGGGAGAGGCTGACAGCCTCTCCCTTTCCTGTTCTGACATACCCATCTGTCTTGAGCACTTCGACGGCTCGTGCTATCATCATCCTGCTGGCAGGACAAAGATAGACATTTCATGCCGCAGGGTGCGAAGCCCCCGAAGAATGTGACGGAGCGGCGGGGTCGGTTCCTCCAATTCCAGATGCCGAGAGGATAGGTTGATAGAGGAAGGGCAGAGTCCTCCCAAAAGGCGCTATGCCATCTGGGTTAGCATGGTCTCCCTGCTGATAACCATCGCCTTATGCATCGCAGTTGTCTATTACTGGGACAACGTACGTGGGGTTGAGCGGTGGGGTTACCTTGGCATCGTCATCATCAATATCTTCGCCGGCGCCACGATGATTGTGCCGGTGCCGGCAATCCCTATCGTCTTCACCATGGGCTCAATCCTTGACCCCTGGATGGTCGGCGCCTGTGCCGGCTTCGGAGAAGCCATTGGCGCCATTTTCATCTACCTTCAGGGTTATGGCGGCCGTTCGCTTGCTCCCGGCGCCGCCAGGAACCGCTACCTGGCCAGACTGATAAGCTGGGTGGAGCGTCGCGGTGCGATTGCAATATTCACCATGTCATCCGTTTTCGACCCTTTCTTCTACCCGGTCACCGTGGCTATCGGCATGCTAAAGTTCCAGCTCTGGAAATTCTTCCTGGCCACATGGGCGGGAAAGACGGTCAAGGGTATGATTGTTTCCTACCTGGGCTACCTGGGACTCGGCTCAATCCTGCGTGCCTTCGGGATAGCCGTCTAGCTGTCTCCCTACTGGTTTCCAGGTACCGTGTCTTGAGCACCAGCCTCTTCTCTGGTATACTCTGCAAACTCACGGGGCCGTAGTTCACTTGGGAGAACGTTTGACTGGCAGTCAAAAGGTAGGGGGTTCGAATCCCCCCGGCTCCACCAGGGGTTACCATAGGTAGAACCTCTACCTTCTCGTTTTTATCCCCTTTCCCTCCCAGTGGCAGCGGCAGCCGGTAA
>DAOUCU010000120.1:0-29938 GCA_034431935.1 Dehalococcoidia bacterium
ATCTACCACCGGAAAGTATCTTCACCAAGACTTCACTGGAGAAGGTCTCCCGGGTTCTTGCAGAGGAACTTGCTCTTGAGCAATCGGGCAGCCGTGATTCTTCACACTCACAGACCATTGAACTGGAGTGGATACGCAAGGACGGTCCCATCGTGCCGGTTGAAGCAAAGTGCGGTGAACTTCGGGATAGGGAGGGCAGACGTGTCGGGTTCGTCTGCGTCGTTCGTGACATCAGCGAACGGAGAAAAGCCGATGTTCAATTGAAACATCTCTATGAAAATGAGCAGCGCTCTCGGCAACAACTTGAGATTGAAATCAACCGGCGCACGGAATACACCAGGGCACTTGTCCACGAGCTTAAGACTCCGCTTACAGTCATGGTCGCCGCGAGTGAGCTGCTTGCAGAGGAAATATCACAGGGGGCGATCGGTCAGCTTGCGGATGTTCTCCACAGGGGCACTGTGGAGTTGAAAGGGAGAGTCGAGGAATTGCTCGATCTGGCTCTGGCGGAAAGGAAAATGCTGGATGTTAGATTGCAGCCGATGGACATCCGGCATCTTCTGCAAGATGTGGCGACAGCAATGAATCCATTAGTATTGAAGAGGGCACAGGTCCTAAATCTAGATCTGCCACCAACTCTGCCGCAGGTCGATGGCGACCAAGCTCGACTGCGGTCGGTTGTCATGACTCTGGTTGAGAACGCCTCGAAGTATACCGGGTCTGGCGGCGTCATTCGTCTCAGTGTTCAGGCCGGCTCGAATCGGGAGCTGGTAATTGAGGTGGAGGACAACGGTCGGGGTATTGATCCGGAGGACTTGCCGCATGTTTTTGATCCTTACCACCGCAGGTCACGGGACAGGGAGAGACTCGGTGGTTTGGGGATAGGCCTGCCGCTGAGCAAAATGATCGTCGAACTCCACGGGGGTAAAATCTGGGTTAACAGTGAACCCGGCAAAGGGACCAAGGTCGGGTTCTCAATCCCTGTTCACCGTGGTTGAGCAAGCTTGCGTGTTGCAGACGGTGTACCCTGCCCGCCTCTTTTTGCCGCCTTTTCGTCTTCAGGCCATTGAGTTGACCGATGCTTCTTGTCAGCTTCTCATGGAGTTGTGGTATTTCTTCTCTCACCGCCCGTCTCTTTTTGAGTTGCCTTGACGGCCGAAAAGCCGCAGGCTATTGCCGCCTGTTTACTTCAATGAGGAGAACCTTGAGGCCATCTTCCGCTGCGGTCTTGGCCGCCATGAGTCCGCCGGGACCGCCGCCAACGACTATGATGTCCCATTTCATGGCTTCTCCTTTTGCTCAAAGAGTTCACACGGTTTGCGCGTGCATTGCCGTGAACCAATCGCGTTTGACTTGATTGCCAGCAGTCTCAGCCCCCGATTCTTGAGGCTTTCGGGCAGTTTCCCGGTAAGTCCGTATTTCGTATGGTCAGCTACCTCTTCGAGTCGTCCTTCAACAATGACCGTAGTACAGGGATGTCGCAGGTCAGGAGTGAACCAGCGCGGGCGGCAGATGGTGAAGCAGATTTGCCGGCTTCTTGCCAGGTATTCCAGCTTCCGCCCGGCCGGTCTTGTCAAAAACCCGAGTACGATGGCACCATTTCGGTACATGTAGCCCATCGGGATGGCATACGGCTTTCTACCGCCAAATGCCAGTATGCCGTGACGGTTTGCTTTGATGAATTCCTCGCGCTGTTTGTCTGTGAGTTGCCTGCTTAACCGCATTTAATAACCTCCCGGAAGTTATCACGGGTGTCCCGGCATGCAGTTCAGTTACTGTCCGGTGCCTCGATATCAGGGCGTCCAGGTCTGCCGTCCGCTGAAACCGCGCAACAGAAGTCCGAAGTCGAAAACCTCGATTTTCTCAGGCACAACTTTGAGCATCAGACGCTCTCTGGAAATATGCTCTGGGTCCCTGTCGAGTAACTTCATGAACGGCCGCCAGTTGTAGACATCCAGGGCATGCTGATAGCCCGGGTCGCCGTATGCCAGGAGATAACCCTTGCCGGTAATCTGAAGTGACCTTACCTGTTTCCAATCGTCTCCCGTCCAGTCGGGACGTATCGTATTGACTATTGCGACACTCACATTCTGATTTATCTTCAGGTTTTTGGTCTTCTGGCCGCGGTCAGCGGCAATGTACAGAGTCAGACCTTCGGAGTAGTATTCAACAGGCGTGGCCCTTGGCCAAATGCCATCCGTGGTGGCAACGGTGCACATTGTCTGTTGCTTTAGAAAGTCGGAGATGTATTTCTCCAGTTCTGTGCGTGGTAACTCAGCCTTAATCCGTTTCGCCAGAAGTTCACTCAATTCCGACATTTTTCGTTCTCCATTCTCGGCCAAATAGTTTTATTGGTAGAATCTGATCTTGCGGCCTTCCCGGTAGGGCTACCATCTGGCGTTCTTACGGGCCCAGTTGATGCCGTCTGAGGGGTCCTTGGGAAGGTATTTAGCGTACATGTTCGGCGGGTATTTGCCCTCATATCGGTCGTATTCCGGAGCGTACAGCTCCTTTCTCAGAACCGGAATGGAATGACGCTTCCTGAAGGCACCTATCGGTATTGATGCTGTCAAGATAGTCTCATGGGGGTAATGTGCTTCCGCCAGGCATATGCCTGCCGGGTCCCATATGTAGGTTAGTCCAGAGCCCGCCATTTCCGGTGCGTAATCGTTCTCAGGACGAAGTGCGGCGTCCAACTGGATCCCGTAGACGTCCTGCCGACGAAAGTACGTCTGACCGATAGCCCGGGCTTCCTCTCGTCCCATGCCCCCGGTGGCTGACCAGACGAGGATTTCAGCGCCCTTAAAAGCGTAGACCCTGGCAGTTTCCGGGGCGAAACCCTCTGAACAGGTATAGTGACCGATGTTGCCGATGTCAGTGCGGGCAACCGGCCATACTGCATCCCAACCGTAGCGCTTGACAAACTCGTCAAGCACATCGTGCACGGTTGTGCCGATTTCCAGTATTCCCGGATCATAGTGTGCTTTCCAGTGGTGCGAAATAACCTGTCCGTTCGGGGCAATGAGAAAGGAAGCGTTGAAGAAATGCCCTGGCCATTCTTCTGTCTGCTTGGTGAAGCAGGAGACAACGATATAGCAGTTGTATTGCTTTGCCTTCTGACCGATGATTTCAGTCTCTTCGCCGGGGACCTCAATCGCGATTCTCAGCAGTTGCTCGCGTGTCCAGACACCTTGGGCGGTACCCTGGAGACTGAATTCAGGGAAGGCGAGCAGGTCGATATGGCCTCTCCGTTGGGCGGTATCGATGAGCCACAGCATATGGTCCAGATTCTTCTTAAGGATTGGCCCGGGGTTTTCGGGGTCCACGTTGTAGGTCTTCATCTGCACCGCGCCGACGGTTATCCACTCGCTACGTAACGGGACAACCTCATAATTGGGCAGCGGTTTCCTGTTATATGGTTCTACCTTTGGTATTGCTGACTCAGCAGTCATTTGACATTCTCCGAAGTAGCAGTGGGGTTTTGCCATCGACCTTCCTCTCGACCAGCAGTACCTTGAGACTGGACTGGGCTGCGGTCTTCGCCGCTACAAGTCCGCCGGGACCGCCGCCGATAACAACCAGATCGTATTTCATCCGGACACCTCCGCCTCCAAAATTTCGATAGCTATTCTCCGGTCACCAGACTTCTTCCCGCCTGATATGCCTTCTTGAGTTCCTCGGGGTATCTGGTTATCACCGCTTTGTGATGCTCATCCCATCCATGGAGCTTCCCTTCAAAGCCGCAGGCGGATATCGCTTCGATGGTAGGTATCTTGTGCAGGTTCAGGACTATCATGATACGTTCGATTACCCAGTCGTAAGCATCCACGTTGGGGTAGCCCCATGTGCCGATGACCATGGCGCGCTTGTCCGGAGGCATGGTCATCCGATAGGGGAAACGCTCGAAGCAATCAAGGCGGTCAAGGAACGTAGACATCTGAGCACACTCCCGGCTGGTGTAGATGGGAAAGCCGACGACCAATGCATCGCACTTCATAATCTTGTCGTACATCTCGGTCATGGAATCTTTGATGGAACATAAGCCCTCATAATCCGGGTCTTTGCACTTGCGGCAACCCAGACAGTAGCTAATCTTCATTCTTTGAAGATTGTGTTTCTCTATCTTGGCACCGGCATCTGCCGCTCCTTGCAGGGCATAATCAATAAGCACGTCGGTGTTGCCGCCAACACGGGGGCTGGCGCAGAAGGCCAGGACACTCATTTGCTCTGGTGGCTTCGGTGGTTTCACCAGCATTGGTTTCCAGCGTTTCACCTGGATGGGGATAGCGTTGTAGGCATTGATGTCAAGCATTGGATCAAGCACCCGTTTTTGGAAGCTATCCGGGTCGTCCCAGCGGTCGAAAATTGGCTGAAGGCCGCGGTTCTCGGCCATCTTTATGGCTTCGATGGCAGTAGCGCGGTCGGCCTCCTTGGCACCACTCTCGCAGAGCAGTAGAGATATCAGGCGCATATAGCAGGCCCGCCGGCCGTCCCGCATGAGCGGTGGACGGCGGTTCACCATTTCGTCAATGATGGATTGGGCTTCTCCTGATAGCCGTGGTTCATCCATACCGCACCTCCAGTAAGTAGTTCAACTCCCTAAAACTAGGGCCCTACCGGCTTCGTAGGCTTTGCGTAATTGTTCCGGATGAGCAAGGATGATCGCTTTACGGTCATCATCCAGGCCATGCAGCATGCCGGCAAAACCGCCTGCCGAAATTGCCTCTACCGTTTCGATACGGTGGAGACGCAGGGTAATCATTACCCGAGACATGACGTCGTCGTAAGTATCGTCGTAGGGATAACCCCAGGTCCCGATGACCAAAGCTCTTCTTCCAGGCTTCAGTAACCTGGCGCCAACTCTGGCGAGGCAGTCCCAGCGGTCGAGAAATACAGCCAATTGCCCCGATTCTCGACCGGTATAAATGGGAAATCCGATTACGACGGCATCGGCATCGATAATCTTCTGGTAAATATGCGACATGTCGTCTTTGACGGCACAAATGCCATCGTAGTCAGGGTCTTTACAACGGCGGCAGCCGATACAGTAACCTATTTTGAGGGACTGCAGGTGGACGTATTCCGTCATGGCACCAGCTTCTTCAGCACCCCGTAATGTCTCTTTGATGAGTATTTCGGTATTACCACCCTTTCTCGGACTGGCGCAGAATGCGATTACCCTCGTCTCCTCCGGGCTTTTGATAGGGGCAATTCGCACGGGAGTCCACCGCTTGACCACGATGGGGGCCGCATAATATGCCTCCCTGTCGTGGTAGGGTTGAGAGGTCATCTGTTTGAACTTCTCCCAGTCCTCTGCCATGTGAATAACCGGGTCGAGAAAGTTCGAGTTCGCCAGTCTTGCGGCTTCGATGACTAGGCCCTTGGGTGCCTCCGAGATTCCACGGTCTTTCATTAGAAGGGATATGATGCGGAGCATCTTTTCCCTTTGAGCATTCTGGACAATGACCGGCCAGAAGCCCACAATGCTTTCCAGAGCGGCCTCTCCTTCTTTTACGAGACACGGGTCTGCCATAAATACCTCCCGGTGCAGGGTAGGGGTTGCATCTGACCTAACTAATGCCCATCAAGATGCCCAACGAAACCAATTAAGCCGTAGGACCCGATTTAGATTTCATAAGGCGGGTATAGGGCAGAATTTGAAGACTTGTAGCGCACCACCCGGTTCCTGTATTATAATTCACTTAGTGAATTCACTAACTAGTTTAACCGCGATATGACGGCGTGTCAATATCCAAAGGGTAGTGTGAATGGCGATAGCTTTGGCGAGTAGAGTACCGACGGTGATTACAGCCGGCCGGTATTGTCTTCTGAAGTATCAGGCTCGCTGGTCGTTGTTGGCTTTTTTGCACGCATGAAGCAGGGATAGTAACTGCAGGAGGAGTTGAGGATAATGGCGGATCGGCGCTCTGACAGTGACTACTTCGTCATCTGGAACCTGATACGCCTGGTTAGCCATGCGATAACCCGTCTTCGAAACGAGGAACTGGCCCAATATGGCATTACCAACCAGCAGTCAGCCATGCTCTGGATGATCGACAGGCTCGGAAGCAGAGCTACACCGACCGAGATAGCACGGCGCCTCCTGCGCGAACCTGCATCAATATCCAATATTCTGGCTCGGATGGAAAAGCAAGGTTTGATTTCAAGGGTCAATGATATCAGACGGTACAACCAGGTAAGGTTCAAACTTACTGAGGACGGCAAAAAGAAATATCATTTAGCTATGAAAAGGGAGACCATGCGCCGGGTGGTGTCTCGTCTTTCAAAGCGTCAGCGGCGTGAACTCAGAACGGCGCTTGCCGCGATGAGGGCCATCGTCCTGGAAGAATTAGGCGTTCCAGAGGACCAGCGAGCCATGATAGATCCGCTGAATGTGTGAGACTGACCCTCGCTTAGCCTGCGATTCGCCGGAGCAGTTGCCCGGCTGGTGATACTATGTCTATCGCTATCGGCATTTGGCCAAGCGCATGGGTAGAGCAGGAAAGGCAGGGGTCGTAGCACCGGATGGCTGCTTCCACACGGTTAAGAATCCCCTCCCGTATGTCGCCGTTCCTGATGTACAGCCGGGCCACCTCGTAGACGGACCGGTTCATGGCGGCGTTGTTGTGTCCGGTGGCTACAATCAGGTTGGCCTTGAGTATCTTGCCGGTCCTGTCAACCCAGTAGTGGTGGATGAGGGTGCCGCGGGGTGCTTCAATGACGCCAATCCCCTGTTCGTTGTAGCGGTTCGAAGTTACCTGGATATCCGTAGAGAGAATCTCCGGGTCTTCGAGCAGGGATTTGGCCTTTTCAGCAGCGTGGAGAAGTTCGATAAGACGGGCGAGATGGAAGTACATCGAGCCCTTGACCATTTCTTCCGTGTCCGGGGCGAGACGGCGGAAGCCGGCCAGTTCAGTGTTGGCCAGCGGCGTAGAAATGGCGTCAGCCACATTAAGCCGGCCAAGGGGGCCGACGCGGTAAATGCCGGCGGGGTAGCCAAGCTTACGGTAGTATGGGAACTTAAGAAATGACCAGTCTTCAACGCGCTCTTCAATCAGGGATAAATAGTCGGCCGGGTCAACACCGTCCTCGAGGACGAGTCCCCTGCGGTCTTTGAGCCTCAGGAGGCCATCGTAGAACTGCAGGTTGCCGGCATGGTCTACGAGGCCGAGATAAGCGGACTCGAAGCTGGCAAAGGTGTTGACCTCGTCCCGGTGAGCGGCGTAATAGCCTTTTATTAGCCTGATGCCAAGATTGATGACCGGGAAGACAGCATCGATATTCCGGAGGAGTTCATCTCGGTCTTTGCCGGATAGGGCCGCGTTAACGCCACCGGGGATGGCCCAGCTCGGATGAATCCGCTTGCCAGCAAGCTTCTGAATAATGGTCTGGCCAAAAGCGCGGGTCATGACTGCCTGCCGGGCGATGTCCGGCGCCGCGGCAATCAGGCCAATAACATTACGCTTGGCCGGGTCGGCGTCGAAACCGAGGAGGAGGTCCGGGCTGGCCAGGTGGAAAAAGTGCATGGCGTGCGACTGGATAAACTGTCCGAGATGGAGGAGTTCGCGGAGCTTCTTGGCCGGTGGAGGTATCTCCACTCCCAGGATGGCGTCGCACGCCTTGGCCGCTGCCAGGTGGTGGCTGACCGGGCAGATGCCGCAGATGCGCGGCGTGATGACCGGCATTTCCCAGAAGACTCGGCCTTCGACGAACTTCTCGAAACCGCGGAACTGGGTAACGTTGAACCTCACCTGGTCAACATTGCCGGCATTGTCAAGCTGAATGGTGACCTTTCCATGCCCCTCGATACGGCTGACGGGGTTTATCTCGATCTTACTGATGGTTTCTGGCACGCTGTTAGACCTCTGACTCAATCGAAACGCATCATCTCCACCGGCAGGGCAGGCATCCTGCCAGCGAGCAGTTCCTTCACGGCGTATTTGATGGCCTCCGGGGTCGGCGGACAGCCGGGCACATAGCAATCAACCCTGACCACCTGGTTGGCCGGCTTGACCTGTTCCAGCAGTACCGGCAGTTCTGGGGAAGCCGGGATCTTCCCCTTTACGGTACTTTCGGAATCAACATAGGCCCTTTTGAGGACATCCTGCTTGTCGAAAGGATTACGCATGGCGTTGACGGCGCCGAAGCAGGCACAGTCGCCGAGTGCAACCAGAATCTTGCAGTTGGCCCTGAGGTGCCTTATTGCCTCTTCCTCTTCAGTATTGCCGACGGCTCCCTCGACGAGGCCAACATCAACCGGAGTGAATTCTTTGATATCAGTGATGGGACTGCGCTCGAACTCGAGTATACGGGCGAGGTCGATAATGGCCTCGTCAATGTCGAGAAACGACATGTGACAGCCGGAGCATCCTTCCAGCCAGACGGTGGCGACCTTTACTTTACTCATGCCCGGGCCTTCCTCAGCGCTTTGCTCAAGCGCAGTGCAATGTCATTGATGACCGCCGCATCGTCGCTGATACCGCTGGGACTTCTCAGGACGGGATTACTTTTCACCCGTCTCCCGTCGAGTGTGGTGTAGCTCCCTCCGCGCTCCGCCCAGGTCGGCGCTGGCAGGACGACGCTGGCAATCTCTGTCAGCGGCGAAGCATAGCTAGTTTGCACGACGACGAAATTGACTTTCTTGAGACGGGCAATCAGGTCCTGACTGTCGACATACTCGTCGGCAGCGAAGACATAGGCGGCCTTGATTTTCTCCTGCCCGGTTTCCTCGAGGGCACCATGCTCGATGTGAGCGATTCCAATCTCCCAGGCCCCGCGGCTGTTGCCGTTCGGCTTGAGACCGATAATGCTTGCTTTACCGTCCCTGATATTCCCGGTAATGGCCGCGAGATTGAGCAGGTCCGCTATCATCGATGGGCTCCTGGTGTCGAAAACCCCATCGCCATATATGATGACGGCATGTTTAGCGGCGGTAAGGACCGCGGCGGCGTTTTCAAGATCTTTCGGAACGATGCCGGAGAGCTGGCTAGCGCTGTTCACGTCGATCGAGGCGTAATATGAGGTGAGCGCGGCTCCCAGGGCTTCAGGTTTGCCCAGACCCTTCTGAATGATACTGGCGATGAGGGCTTTCAATGTCCGTTCGAGGGCTCCCGGCTTCGGTCTGATTTGTACCGGCGTCCGGTAGTGGAATGGGTCGGGCCGGCTGTCCAGAGTTATGAGCTGTGCACGGTTTCGACTGGTGGCCTGCAGAATATAGCTTCCGGCAACGGGATGGCTCTTGAGCGGCTCGGCGCCGACAATCAAGATGCAGTCAGCCTGGAGAATCTCGTTGATGGGGGCCTCTACAGAGAGCGTCAGGGAAGCGCCTGCGGCAGTGATGCCTTTGACTGCCGTGCGAAAAGCATCACCGTCCAGGCTGTCGAGCCGCGATGTGCCGATGACCTCGCGCAGCAAGCCGGAGAAGGCCCGCAAGGACTCATTGGTAGCGCGGCTGGAGGCGATGCCGGCGATGCTCTCGGGGCCGTAGCGCTTTTTAACGTCGCTGAGTGCCCGGGCAATACGGTTGGCAGCTTCTACCCAGCTTACATTGCGGAACTCACCCCGTGTATTGCTTATGGCTGGTGTGAGGATGCGTTCGTGCTTTTCATAAAGTTGTTCGAAGCGGCCTTTAACGCAAAGCTGGCCGCCGGGGACAGTAAGGTTCGGCGAATCAATGCGTACCAGCCCCTGGTCTCTGGTAAGGACATCGATTTCACAACCGAGGCCGCATTGTGAACAGACAGTCCTTACCGTCTGGCAGTTGGCGGCGTTGCCGCGATAAGCGTCAGTCTTGCTGAAGATGGCACCGGTGGGGCAGGCCTGGAGGCAGGCCCCACACGAGATACATGAGGACTCCCCCAGCGGCTGGTTAAGGTCGGCGCATACCATTGTTTTCCAGCCGCGCCGGCCGAAATCGAGCGTATGGTTGCCGACAATCTCGGCACAGATACGGATGCAGCGGCCGCAGAGAATGCACCGGTTATGGTCGATGATGATGTAGGGATTGACCGGGTCAACCGTCAGGGACGGCCAGGAATACGGGTAGCGCACGTGGTCCATCTGGTATCGGTAAGCCATAGCCTGAAGCTCGCACTCGCCGCTGGCGGCGCAGAAGGCGCAGAGATGGTTGCGCTCGGTGAACATGAGTTCAAGAATCATGCGGCGGTACTTCTCAAGCTTATCGGTGCTTGTGCGTACTACCAGACCTTCACGTGCCGGGTAGGTGCACGCCGGATTGATGCGTCTTTCGCCTTCAATCTCGACTACGCAGAGACGGCAGGAGCCGACATCGGAGAGGCCCTCCAGATGGCAGAGGGTAGGTACATAGATACCGTTCTTCCGGCAGACCGTAAGTATGGTATCGCCCTCGGTACCTTTCACGAGCTGGCCGTTTATTGTCAGGTTGATTTCTCCGGTCACTGCGGCTCTCCCTGAAGGTCGCATCGAAGGCATCTTGAGGCTTCCAACATAGCCTCACTGCGCGTGTAAGGCGCAACCGTCTCTTCGAACGTCGTCAGGCGCCTGGAGGGATCGATTTCGCTGATAGTGACACGACTGGTTGGCTTTAACTCCTCCTCGGTTGGCGGCTCCTGAGGTACCGGAACCGGTTCGCAGTCGCCGCGTTCAACCAGTGGCGATAGCGGCTTGCCCTCGAGGAAGCGTTTGATGGATGATGCGGCCCGCTGGCCGGCGGCGATCGCCTCGGTGACCGTTTGTGGTCCGGTGACGACATCGCCGCCGGCAAAGATGCCGGGGACGCCGGTGGCCAGTGTTCTGGGGTCGGCCACAATCGTGCCGCCCCGGCCGAGCTTGAAACCGTCACCGATGAGAAAGGAGGTGTCAGGGCTTTGACCGATGGCTTCGATAACCATATCAGTGTCCACGGTGAACTCAGAGCCCGGGATGGGATAAGGTGTCCTGCGGCCGCTACGGTCAAACTCTTTCGGCTCGAGACGAACGCATTCCATGGTCGTTACCTTGCCATCGCGGCCGATGAGCCTGGTCGGGAGTGTCAGGGAGTGGATATGGATGCCTTCCTCCTCGGCGGCAAGGACTTCTTCAGGTAATGCTGGCATATCAGTTTTGTCACGGCGGTAGAAGACGTGGACCTCGCCAGCGCCCTTTCTCAGGGCGACCCGGGCGGCGTCCATGGCCGAATTGCCGCCGCCGATGACTGCTACCCTGCGGCCGACCATCACTTTGTGGCCAAGATTAGCCTCACGCAGGAACTCGATGGCATCCAGAACGCCTTCGAGCTCTTCGCCGGGCATGCCCATTTTTTCACCGCGGTGGGCACCGCTGGCGATGAAAACAGCCTGGAAGCCGTCTTTGAGCAGGGCTGCCACGTCTTTGATGGGCGAGTTAAGGTTAACGGTGACACCCAGTTTGCAGATGGTTCCGATTTCATGTTTGATAAGGTTGCGCGGCAAACGGTATTCAGGTATGCCGACTGCCATCATACCGCCGGCCACGGGGAGCGCCTCGAAGACGGTTACAGAGTATCCTTCTACAGCAAGGTCCCAGGCGGCAGAAAGACCGGCGGGGCCGGCGCCGACGATGGCCACGTGCTGGTTCTTTTTGGGCTTTGCCGGAGGTGTGTAGTCAACGCCGTTGGCGATAGCGTAGTCGGCGGCGGCTCGTTTAAGATGTCGGATGGCTACCGGTTCATCAATCTGGCCGCGCCGGCACTTTCCTTCGCAAGGGTGGTGGCAGACTCGTCCACAGACGGATGGGAAGGGGAGGCGCTGTCGAATTAACCGGTAAGACTGGTCAAACTGGCCAGCTTTGATAAGAGCCACATAGCCGGGCACGTCAAGCCCGACCGGGCAGGTATGCTGGCATGGGGCGCGGAAGAGCGATTGGCAGACCGCAGCCGGGCACTTCTTGTCGATCACGTGAGCTTCATACTCCTCGCGGAAGTGGCGCAATGTGCTCAGTACCGGGTTGGGTGCGGTCTGACCAAGGCCGCACAGCGAGGCGGCACTGATAAGCTCGCCGAGTTCCGAGAGAAGGTCGATATCTTCGATGGTGGCCTGGCCGCGGCTGATCCTGGTAAGAATATCAAGCATCTTGGGGATGCCGGCACGGCAGGTTGTGCATTTGCCGCAGGATTCATCACGGCTGAACTGGAGGAAGAACCGGGCAACATCAACCATACAGTTGTCTTCATCCATTACGATCAGGCCACCGGAGCCCATGATGGCTCCCAGGGCGGTCACGGCCTCATAATCCAGCGGCGTATTCAGGTGATGTATGGGGATGACACCTCCGGAGGGCCCCCCGATTTGAACAGCTTTGAAGCGGCGGCCTTTGGGCATGCCGCCCCCGATGTCGAATACCATCTCGCCTATGGTAGTACCCAGAGGGACTTCGATCAGGCCGGTGTTATTGACCTTGCCTACCAGACAGAAGGTCTTGGTGCCTTTGCACCTTTCGTTTCCTACTGAGGCGAACCAGGCAGCGCCGTTGCTGATAATAAGGGGAATATTTGACCATGTTTCGACGTTGTTGAGGGTGGTGGGCCTGTCGAAGAGGCCTTTGTTGGCCGGGAATGGCGGACGCTGGCGGGGCATGCCACGCTTGCCCTCGATGGAGGCCAGCAGCGCCGTCTCTTCACCGCATACGAAGGCGCCGGCGCCGGGGAAGATATCAAGAGAGAAATCGAACCCGGTTCCCATAATATTGCTGCCGAGCAGGCCGTACTCATGGGCCTGGCGTATGGCGTTGCTCAGGGTCTCGATGGCCAGGGGATATTCAGCGCGGATGTAAGCGAAGCCCTGTTTGACATTGCCAATGGCGAAGGCTCCGATGGCCATACCTTCGATAATCGAGTGCGGGTTGCCTTCCAGAACAGCGCGGTTCATGTATGCGCCCGGGTCACCCTCGTCCCCGTTGCAGACGACGAACTTTTCGGAACCGCTGGCTTTTCGCACGAATTCCCACTTGGTGGCCGTCGAGAAGCCAGCACCACCACGGCCGCGCAAGCCCGATTTCTTGACCTCCTCAATCACCTGCTCCGGCGTCATGCCGGAGAGCACTTTGGCCAGCGCCATGTAGCCGCCCCCCGCAATGTATTCCTCGATGCTGGACGGGTCATGGTCCTGGTTGTGCATAATACGGATGACCTGGCGCTTGAAGAGCGGGGCATCAAGGTCCAGGAGCCACTCCCTGACCGGCTTACCTTCTATGAGGTGCTGTCGGATCAATTGCGGCACCATATCCTGAGTCATTTCGGCGTAGACCCATCGACTGCGGTCCGGTGTTATCACGGTCACGATTGGTTCCCGGGCGCACTGACCGATGCAGGCAGCCTTACCAATGGTGACTGATGTCAGCTTTTGCTGTTCGACCTCGCGTATGAAGGTCTCCAGCACCTCGCTGGCGCCCGACGAAATGCCGCAGGTGCCGAGATGTACCTTGACATGCGTGCCGTTTTCGCGTTTTTCGAGCGCGGCACTTGCAGAGCGCGAAAGTTCGGCGAGTTGGGTTGGCGATGTGATGCGGGGCACTTGGAAACTCACCTCATGCGTAGCTCTTGAGTACTTCCATAACGCTGGTGGGTGTCATACGGCGATAGACTTTTTCGCCGATGGCGACTACCGGGGACAGTCCACAGCACCCCAGACACCTTACGACCTCCAGTGTGAACTTGTTGTCAGAAGTGGTGCCGCCGGGTTCAATGCCGAGTTCTTTCTGCAAAGTGGCAAGTATTCTCTCTCCGCCTCTTACGTAGCAGGCCGTACCCATGCAGACCTGGATTATGTGCTGGCCGCGAGGCGCCAGGGTGAAAAAGTTATAAAAAGTGGCGACGCCGTAGACTTCGCTCAGCGGTACCCGCAGGTCCCGGGAGATTGTCTTGAGAATAGGGACAGGAAGATAACCAAGGATGCCCTGTGTTTCCTCGAGTACCCGGACAAGAGCGCCTGCCTGGCCCCGCGTATCCGACATTATCTTCTGGGTTTGTTTGAACACCTTGCCGGCATAGCCGCTGGCTTCACTTCCAGTCAATGTCAGGCTGGCTGGTCTCTCCAAGTCTTTACTCCTTCAGTCACATCCCTCGGCGGTAAAAGGGTGGGCAGAGTATCATCGGGCCGTTAAGCTCCGTGCCCCTGCGCACCAAGTGTCACTAACTGGTCTGTGCGGAGAATACCAGTCACTGTGTTCTCATGGTGGAGTCAATCCCACGTCCGAAGAGCTTTAGCTGGATGGGCTGGTTCTCCCCCCATCGCTTGTAGACGCGGCAAATCTCGCAGATACTGGTATCTTTGCCGTTGGTACCAGTCCTGTCCAGCTTGCAATAGGTGCCCTCGATTTCCCAGCAAGGATATGAGGTGTAGCGGGTGGCCGGGCATTCGTCTTTAATCACCTTCGGGCACTGGCACATCTCCCAGCAGGGGTTCTTGCCGGTCCAGAAATTGACCTCTTCGCCCAGAACAGCCGCTTTGGAGAATTCGGTTCGCTCGATCATTTTCGTCGTCATTGTGATACCTCCTCAGGAACATGTCCCTTGTGACCCTTCGCTGTCTGAACTTTACCATGTGCCGTCTGTGATACCATCCGTTCCCGTACTGAATCGCGGTGAGTAGACTTCGGGTAAATGATTGCTTGTGGCTTGGGATAATCAGTTAAGACGGTGGTCTCTATTCTGGTGAATACACCGTCTGGGTGCCACGGAAAGTACTTAGGCACGGGCCTGTGGATTCGGTTGATAGCGGGGGTGGTAGCTACTCAGCAGGATACCCCTGAACGCTGGCGACAAAGTCTTTGATAGCGGCGTAGTACGGCTTTTCCCCGACAAGCATGATATCGTTATGCCCGGCCCCGCTGATGGTCACCATCCGCTTGAGTGGTGAGGCCAGAGTATTGTGGAGGAGAAGTCCCTCCTGGTACGGGATGAGCGTGTCCTCTGAGCCATGAATGATGAGCGATGGCAGACTGATTGAGCTGACGAGAGCCAGAGCGGCTTTTTCAAGTGCCGCGGTCTGTCCGGTGCTAGTGTGGAAGCCCAGATGGGACAGGATGCGTGTCACGGCGGGGAAGCCGCTTTCGATCATAAGTCCGGCGAGCCGGTCAGCGCGGCGGCTGGCGATTGTCAGCGCCGACATGGAGCCAAGCGACCTGCCCATGATGAACGGCATGCCTTCTCTTGTTTCAAGCACTGTATTGCGGAAGAAGTCGAAGACTTTCAGCGAATCGGAGGTCATGCTGGCGATGGTTGGCTCCCCGTTGCCGCGACCGTAACCGCGGTAATCGGCGACGAAAAGGTCGAGTCCGAGGCGGTTGTATTCGGGGGCGAACCAGTCATAGTCGCAGGCTATCTCGCCGTTGCCATGGAAATAGAGGATGCAGGCAATGCTTTCGGCCGCCGGATAGAACCTGGCGGAGACATCTACTTCTTCCTCGACCGGGATAAGATAGTCCGTGGTGCCGGGAGGTGCCGGTGTCCAATCGTGCCTCGGAAAGAAGATGAACTGGAGGATTTCAGGGCGGTCCAGGCTTGAGTAGTCCGGTATGTCCGGTAGGTCTTTCAACTGAGGACTCCTTGGTATCTGCAAAAGCTGTGAACACCATCGGTGCTAGGGCAAATGGAAGACGCGCCGGGCGTTGGCGGCGGTTTCCCGGGCGACGGTTTCCGGGGATACTCCTTTGATTTCTGCCAGGGCCATCACGGTCACTGGCAAATATGAAGGCTCGTTGCGCTGGCCCCGGCGCGACTGAGGAGGTAAGAACGGGCTGTCGGTCTCAATGAGGAGGCGGTCCAAAGGAAGGGCTCGTATGGTCGCATGGCTGTTTCTGGAGGTTGGATAACCGATGTAACCACCCAGTGATATGTGGAAGCCCATATCGAGGTACTGACGGGCCGTCTCAATGCCGCCGCTGAAGCAGTGAATGACGCCGCGGATACCGTCATCCCGTGGCTTTACGGAGGCAGTCCATTTTTTGAGCGTGTCTACCATGTCCGTCTCCGCCTGGCGAGAATGGATGACTACCGGTAAATTGCTCTCGGCGGCGACCTCTAACTGCCATTCCAGCACTTTGTGCTGGATCTCGTGGGGGGAGTGGCTACGGTAATAGTCGAGACCGATTTCACCAATCGCCACGACCTTCTTGTGACGGGCCATGTCAATAAGCCTTCTGATGTCGGCCTTGCTTACAGAGGCGACCTCGTGGGGATGAAAACCGACCGCGGCGAAGACTCCGGGGTTTACCTCAGCAAGCTTGATGGCGTGTTCGCTCGACTTGAGGTCGGTCCCCACGTTGACGATGGCGACTACACCGGCTTCATGGGCCCTGTTAATAACTTCAGCCCGGTCGCGGTCGAATTGGGGCATATCCAGGTGTGCGTGGGTATCAATGATGGCGAGCGTCATCTACCGTCTCCTGGCCGGTAGCCCATTCTATCATACGGATTTGGGATTGTGGACATAGTAGTGGCGTGCTCTAGGAATACTCTGGTGTCCGGTGTTTACCCCGATGTGGCACGTGGTTTGTTATGCTGAGGCTCAGTGAATATACAAAACATACAAGTCTTGCCTATTGGCAAAGAAGTTTTTCCGTGATACCTTGTGGTTGACGACCAGGCGGAGGGTATACTATGGTTGCATTGCCGGTGCCGCGGAAGGACATCAATGTCCTGCGGGGTATTGAGGGGGTGGTGCCTGAGGGGAGGGAATATCCCGGGGTGCTTGTGCAGTTAGCTGCGGCTGGTTCGGGAATACACCCTGTGGTGGGGCTGGTTTTGCGGAACTGCACTGCCATCTGCCCGGAGAAGGGGGACAGGGTTCAGGTAGGGGCTGACCTGTCGCGGACTATGGCCATGTGGATCGGCTGACCGGGTTCTTTCCGAATTGATTTATAGAATGCATGGAGGTAGGTAGCGATGCCGGTTGACTTCGGTTCTCTGGGGATTCCCTTCTGGTTTGCCCTGGTGTGGTCGATGGTGTGGAAAGGGATTGCGTTGTGGAAAGCCGGGCGCAACGGCCATCTTGGCTGGTACATCGCCATGTTCATAGTGAACACCGCTGGCATCCTTGAAATCGTGTACGTTTTCGCCTTCGGCCGCAGGAAAGCGACAGCGGCGTAAAACGGCTGGGCCTGAGTCCTCAAAGTAAGTCTGCTCGTGTTCGGGTTGTGCTATAATTGCCGATACCCTTAGTGGGGGTGTTTCTTGCTCAAAGACCACAGCTGTGGCGAACTCAGGCTTTCCCATGCCGGTAAACGTGTGACGCTGGCGGGCTGGGTGCACCGTCGGCGTGATCACGGTGGCCTGATTTTCATCGACCTGCGTGACCGCGAAGGGATAACCCAGGTCGTTTTCAATCCCGCGGTGGCGCCCGCGGCGCATGACGTAGCCGACAAGCTGAGGACGGAGTATGTGGTGCAGATTGTGGGGGAGGTTTCGAAAAGACCGCCTGGTACCGAGAACCCGGCGCTGGCTACCGGTCAAATCGAGGTTCTGGCGGGCGAGGCGAAACTGCTTAATACTTCACGGACGCCTCCCTTTTATATTAACGAGGACATTGAGATAGAGGAGGATCTTGCCCTGCGCTACCGTTATCTTTATCTGCGTCGGGCCAAGATGCGGGACAACATTATCCTCCGCCACCGCGTCGTCAAGTACATGCGTGACTTTCTAGATGCCCGCGGCTTCCTCGAGATTGAGACGCCGATATTGATGAAAAGCACGCCGGAGGGGGCGCGTGATTACCTTGTCCCCAGCCGTCTCTACCCGGGCAAGTTTTATGCCCTGCCTCAATCGCCGCAGCTTCTCAAACAGTTGCTTATGGTCGCTGGCTTCGAGAAGTATTTCCAGGTGGCGCGGTGCTTCCGCGATGAGGACTCGCGCGCCGACCGGCAGCCGGAGTTCACCCAGCTTGATATCGAGATGAGCTTCGTCGAAGAGGATGATATCCTTCGCCTCCTCGAAGATATGTTTACCGGCCTTGTTCAAACAGTAACACCGTGGAAGAAGCTCATCAAACCGTTCCCGCGCCTTTCCTACACTGAAGTGATGGAAGACTATGGGAGCGATAAGCCGGATATGCGGTTTGGTATGAAGTTCAGGAATCTGACTGATATTGTTGAGTCCTGCGGATTCGCCGTGTTTGCTGATACGGTGCGGAATGGCGGTAGGGTGAAGGGTATAAGTGTCCCGGGGTGCGCTGAATATACGCGGAAACAGCTTGAGGAATTGACCGAGCTGGCCAAGAGTTGGGGTGCGAAAGGGCTGGTCACCATGGCAGTGGACAGAGAGGCCCCGGGTAATTCAGGCCAGGTGACCTCGGACAAAGTTAAATCGGTCATGACCAAGTTCCTGTCCGAGGAACAGCTTAGAGCTATCGTGGGCAGATGTGAGGCCAAGCCGGGTGACCTTATCCTGATTGTGGCCGGACCGGATAAAGTGGTTAATGCGTCGCTTGGCGGTCTGCGTCGAGAGATGGCCGGTCGTCTCGGATTGATTGACCCCGACCTGCTGGCGTTTGCTTTCATTCTGGATTTTCCCCTCTGCGAGTGGAATGAGGAGCTTAAGCGCTGGGAGCCGACGCACCACCCGTTCACGGCGCCCCGCGAGGAGGATATTCCCCTGCTGGATATTAACCCGGGCAAAGTTCGGGCAAGACATTATGACTTCGTTTGCAACGGGTATGAGATTTCCAGCGGAAGTATCAGAATCCATAACGCTGATTTGCAGATGAAGATTCTGGGTATGCTGGGATACAGCAGAGAGGAGTCGCGCCAGAGGTTCCGGCACCTCCTTGAGGCGCTCGAGTTCGGAGCGCCACCGCACGGCGGTGTGGCGCCCGGTATTGACCGGTTCATGATGATTCTATGCAACGAGGACACCATCCGCAGTGTAATGGCATATCCCAAGAATCAGAACGCCGTGGATGTCATGATGGACGCGCCGGATACTGTGAGCCAGGCACAGTTGGACGAACTCCATTTGCAGATAAAGCAGGAGAAGCAGGCGGGAGAATAATGCCAGCCTGAAGCTGGACAGAAGGATAGAGACCAAGTACCATGAAAACCACTTCGGAGAGAATCCAGGATTGCCAGGCAATACTCAGTGTTGAACTTGAGCCTGACGAGGTTGAGAAGGGGATGCAGGAGGCTTACAAACACCTTGTCGGCAGGGTGAAGGTGCCGGGATTCCGGCCGGGAAAGGCACCTCGGGATGTTCTTGAACGCTATATTGGCAGTCAGGCCATGATGGAAGAAGCGCTGGAACATCTGATACCTGAAGCATACGAAGGGGCACTGAAGAAAGAATCGCTGGAGCCAGTGGCCCGGCCGCGGATAGAACTGGTCAAGGTTGACCCGGTTACGTTCAAGGCGACCGTGCCGCTGAAGCCGATAGTGAGGCTGGGTAACTACAAGGCGGAAATGCGGTTAATGCCTGAACGGGTCGCAGTCACGGAGGAAGAGATTGACACTGCTATTAAATCCATTCAGGATCAGACCGCCACATTAGTACCTGTCGAGCGGGCTTCGCGGTTCGGCGATGTGCTGACCGTGAACATCGTGGGCAGGGAGAAAGGGGAGACCTTCCTTGACCACGAAGACAGCCTTTGCGAGTTGAAAAAAGGTTCCCCGGCGCCTTTGCCGGGTTTTGCTGAAGCTTTGGCTGGAGCCAGTAAGGGCGAGACCAGAGAGTTCACGCTGTCATTCCCGGCTGACCACGAAAACAAGCAGATTGCCGGTAGAGAGTATTCCTTCAGGGTAACGGTTAATGAGGTGAAGGAGAAGAAACTGCCGGAGCTCAATGACGAGTTTGCCAAAGAGAATGGAGCTGAGTCGCTGGCGCAGTGGCGGGAGAGGCTGGCGGAACAGCTTAAAAAGCGTAAAGAGGCCAGTATCCGGCGTCAGTTTGAGGCGAAGCTGGTTGACGCTCTGGTCAAATCTGCCGAGCTGGAGTACCCGCCGGCGCTAGTGGATGAGGAAATTGACGACCTGGTTAGGAATCAGGCCGCCAATTTCAAGGAAGGTATGAGGGGTCTGGAGGACTATCTCAAGAGCATCAACAAGACGATGGAAGAGCACCGGCAGGAACTGCGTGAAACGGCCAGGGAGCGCGTCGTGCGCGCGCTGGTGTTGCGTCAGGTAGCCGAAGAGGAGAAAATTGAGGTTGCCGAGGCGGAGGTGGATGCAGAAATCGAGAGAATGGTCAAGGAAGATCCGGATAACGCCGAGCAGTTAAAGAAATTCTGGACACTTCCTCAGGCCCGGAATTCGGTCAAGAGTTATCTTGTCAACCGTAAAATAATTGCCCGGCTGGAAGCAATCGCCAGGGGCGAAGTCCAGCCAGTCGAAGAGGAGAAAAGTGAAAATGCTGCCTAATGACATTATACCGATGGTTATTGAGAGCGGAGCCCGGGGTGAACGTGCCTTTGACATCTACTCTCTCCTGCTCAAGGAGCGCATTATCTTTTTGGGTACGCCGATAAACGACCAGGTGGCCAATCTTATTATTGCCCAGCTCCTGTACCTTGACCGTGAGGATAGTGAAAAGGACATTAACCTGTATATCCACAGTCCGGGTGGTGTGATTTATGCCGGTCTGGCCATCTACGACACGATGCAGTTAATCAAGTCAGACGTGTCGACAATCTGTGTGGGTATGGCGGCCAGTATGGCCACCGTTCTGCTTTGCGCTGGCGCCAGAGGAAAGCGCTATGCTTTGCCCAATTCCACAATTCATCTGCACCAGCCGCTGGGCGCGGCCCAGGGGCAGGCAACCGAAGTGGAAATCATGTCCCGTGAACTGAGTCGGTCCAAGACAATCCTTCACAACATTCTGGCCAGGCACACCGGACAGCCTATCGAGAAAATCGCCCGCGACAGCGACCGTGACTTCTTCCTGAGCGCCGAGCAGGCGGTGGAATACGGGCTGATTGACCAGATTTTAAAGCCTCAGGATAAGAAGCAGGCCGGTTCGGAAAAGAAGTAGGGGGTCTCTAAAGGGGCTTGCCGGTGCACTCCAGGTACTGCCGGGACAGCTCATCAATTGTCGGCAGGCCAGCACGGGCGCCCCGTTTGAGGATGGAAAATCGCGCCGTAATATCGCCGGCTGTGGCACATTCGGCCAGCGGCTTGTTCTTGAGAAGGGCATAAAGGAAACCGGCGGTGAAGGCATCGCCGGCACCGGTGGTCTCGATCTTTCCCTGTTGCCAGGTCATCTTTACAGCATCAATCTGGTATTCGCGGTTTTTATCTCTTACATAGCTGGCGAGGGTGCGGTTGTCCGAGATTGGCAGGCCCTGGCCAAAAGTGACAACCACGATGTCGCATCCCCTTTTTATGCAGTCCCAGGCCGCTTTTGTGTAGCTAGTACCAGCCATGGTCTCGAGTTCGGCGCGGTTGATGAAAAGTACGTGGGTGCGGTCGAGAATCGGGCCAAGCGCCTTCAGGCCCTTTGAGGCGTAGAGTGAACCGGGGGAGAAACTTAACTTGATGTCGAGTGACAGCTTTCTCACCGTCTCCACCAGCAGGTTGAACTGGTTTTCATGAACGAACGACGAGATGTGGACCATCCTGGCTGAGCTCAGGTAGTCCATGTTGATGTCCGATTCGTTGAGCAGGTTGTTGGCGCCGGGAGCGACGTAGAGCGACCGCCTGGCGGAACGGTCGGAGAGACCAAGCACAGCGCCGGTAGAAGCCTCCGAGGCCGTTCTTATGTGGCCGGTATCAACGCCGGCGCGCTCGAAATCGGCAATCAGGGCATGCCCGTCGGCATCAGCGCCGACGACTCCGATAAAGCCGGTCTTGAGGCCGAGCTTGCCAAGACCATAGATGGTGTTTGCGGCCGAGCCGCCGGGATAGAGGCCGAATTCGTCAACGACATCCTCGCCGTCAAGGACCAGGTTCCTGACCGAGTACAGATGATCCACGTTCATGGCGCCGATTCCGATTACATCCATGATGACCTATCCTCTGCCCCATTCTTTTACCAAGGGAAGGGTATACTGGTTCCTCAGCGATTTTTAACCTAGATCAGCGGCTGATTCGCGTAGCAGCCTGCGGATTCTCCTGTGTACCGGCAAAGCCGCTGTCCAGCGATTGCTGCCGGATAGCCAGTGGAAGTGATTGCGGTCGCCGTTGCCGCCCCGCTGTTCCTCCTCTGCCACAAAACTCGCTACCGCCATCCGGCCGCCGGTTGCCCATCGGACGAGAACGGGGAGAAGGTCGCGGCAATCGGTGGTGGCGAGTCCCATGGTGGCGTACGGCAACGCATATTCGTTAGCATTGAAGGCAATGGCTAGTCCACCTGACTTTTCCACAGTCTGAAACATACGGAAGTCGGTGATACTGTCGCCGACCGCCGCCCATTCTGAAAGAGGTTGTCCGACCCGGGCGGCAAAGCGCTGGATCGCTTCAGCCTTGCGGCGGCCGCCGATTGGCCTGACACGGGCGACAGAAGGCCCGAACTTTGTCCGGGGAAGCTGTTCCCAGTAGAAGCGGTCCAGGAGACGCTTAATCCTGTCGTCGTCTGACGGTGATAGCTTCAATAGTTCCTCTTCAACCTTCGCCACCAGCCTGAAGTCGGTCTCTGTGGCGGTTCCGGCGAGCTGGTCGAGGGGGAAATCGGTGCACGCCAGGTTTTCCGGCGGGATACCTAGCCGCCGGACCAGATTCCCGGAGTACTGGCAGTAGGTCGTGGTGATACAGAATACCTTCCAGCCGGCTGAGATAAGGTCAGGGATGAGGTCGGCGGCTCCCGGGATGAAGGTCGCCCTGTCCGCCAGCGCCGCGATGTCACTTTCTTTGACACCGTGGTAGATGAGGAACGGGACGATAAGGGCAAGGGTATCGCCCGGTTCATAGCCGGTCTTTCCCTCAATGGTGAGCAGGTCATCATACCGGCTGATGATTTCAAAGACCTTTCGCCCCTCCGGGAATAGACCCATCAGGTCGTAGGCGTTGTCCTGCGGGGAGAGGGGGCCTTCCAGGTCAAAAGCTATGGGCTTCATCTGGTTCCTGCCAGGCTCTCGTCAATCTCGCGGCTGAGATCGTAAGGGCGGATAAGTTTTCCGTGTCCGTCAACTACCTTGCGGTCACGGATGGCCACCCTGCCATCGCCCAAAGCTTTGAGGGTCTTGACAATCAGCGGAAATTCGCGGATAAGCTCGTGGTGGCGGATTAGCGTGAAAAGCCGGTTGTTCTCTCCCTCGAGCCGCTTGATCTCGTTCAAGGGGCGGCCTTCGAGTTCTTTCCAGGCGGCATCGAAGGGCCCGCCGTGAATCGGGAACCGGAAGAAGGTTACCGCCGGTCCACGGTCGAGTTCCGGTGTGACCAGATGCATCATGGCTCCGGCATGTGTAGCCCGGGACTCGATGAGCTTCCACATCACTTCCTGCCAGGTACCGGTGGGGCCACCAGGAACGGCAGGGTGCAGGTTGAGGAAATTGAAGTGATAGCACATTTCGGGGCTGAGAATGAGCATGTAGCCGGCCATGACACATATTTCGGGTGTGTAGCCCTTGAGGCGTTTCATTACTTGCCGGTCATATTCGGTTCGCCACTCGGGCCAGCCGACTGATGTGCCGGCGGGCTTTGGCGCTGTTCTGGCCTTGAACCTGTCGAAAGAGAAGGTGACTACTGGTATACCATGACCCTGCGCCAGGGCGATGAACTTATCGCTCTCCGGCGACTCGCCAGGTTCCCGGCTGACAAAGACGAACTGGATGCGCCCTTTGATTTCGCCGCTCAACAGGTTTGAATGCACTGTTTCGAGGAGCTGTCGGGCCGCTTCGTCCCTGCCGGTGGAGAACCAGCCGAAGTCAAGCATGACATTACTCCTTTGGGGTGTGACCGGTGAACTTCGCGGCGGTGCTGGCGAGATGGACAATCAGGCCAGCCTTCCGCCCCACGATTCTACCGCCGGCCAGCGATTTCAGGAAGTCCCCGGGGCCGGTGAAGTCCGACATTTCCACGTAGGCGTTGCCGATTTCATTTGGCGTGTGGGCGTCACTGCCGGCTGAAACCGGCTTGCCGTACGCCCGCGCCAGACGCCGTGATTGTGAGGAAGCGCCGGGCATGAGGCTCCTGGAGTTAAACACCTCGATGATATCAATATTATGGATGATTGACAGGAGATCGTTCCTGCGGAATGCTGACGGGCGCAGACGGTCGAACGGGTGCGGAACGCAGACAAGGCCGCCCTGGTCCCGGATGCGGGCGATGGTCTCGTCAACCGAGTTCGGACTGGGGATGGTTTCTTTGAGGAACATCCCCATGATTTCGCCGGATGGCGTAAGCACCTCCTCAGCAACGATGACAGTGAAAGGCGCTTTGCGTTTCAATCTAAGCCCGCCCTCGGCAGTGGCATGGTCGGCGATGGCCACACAGGTTATGCCACGTTTCAGGCACGAGGCGATTACGTCGTCGAGAGATGTGCCGCAGTCGAACGAGTAGCTGGTGTGGACATGCAGGTCAGCTTTGGGCATGGGCTAGACCCGGAGAGCTTTCCTGGCTGTAGTCAGGGGACGGACATGCCTGTCTTCCATAACCACGGTATCCTCGATTCTTACGCCGCCCCAGCCGGGGATGTAAATACCGGGCTCGATCGTGAAGGTCATGCCCTGCCGGAGAATGTCGGTGGAGCGGGCGCCGAGGCGTGGTGACTCGTGGACATCCAGACCGACGCCGTGGCCCAGCCCGTGTCCGAAGGCATCGCCATAGCCCCCTGTGGCTATCACAGTCCGCGCAAGCTGATCGGCCTGTTCTCCATTCATGCCGGCTTCCACGGTGGTCAGCGCTGTAAGCTGAGCGCCGAGGACTGTGGTATGTATCTTGAGTAGAGTGGCGTCCGGTTCGCCAAGGCAGATGGTCCGGGTAAAGTCGCTGCAGTATCCGGCGACGCGTGCTCCGAAGTCGAGCAAGATTGGCTCGCCCGTTCCGATGACCCTCTCCGTGGGCCGGCCGTGGGGCATGGCCGTGTTCGGCCCGGAGGCGGCGATGACTTCGAAAGGTACCGGGTCACTCCCATTCTCACGCAGGAACTTTTCAATCTCCCATGCAAGCTGGCGCTCAGTCATGCCGGGCCGGACGACGGACAGGGCATGTTCAAAAGCGCGTTCGGTGAGTTGCGCCGCCTGAGTCATCTTGTCTATCTCAACCGGCTCTTTGGCGGCGCGGATTGATTCAACCATGTTGCTGGTTGAAATGAGCTGGAGCGATAGGCGGTCTCGGGCGATTCTATCGGTCATCTGCTGGTAGGCGGACATGGATATGTCGGATGGTTCGATGCCCCACTTTACGGCTCCGCTACCCGTGGCTAGTTCGAAGAACCAGTCAGGGAAGTTGCCCTTGATCGGCATCAGTACAAATTCAGGACATTCGCGTTTGGCCTGCTCAACGTAGCGTGAATCAACGGCGATTCCGGCGAGGCTTTTGGTGATGAGGAGCCAGCCGGTGGAGCCGGTGAAGCCGGACAGATAGCGGCAGTTGGTCAGGTTGGTGACGAGAAAGCCATCCAGTCCGTTGTCTGACAGTGCCTGACGTAGTTTCTCAAGCCGGGTTAGCATTAATCCTTGCCTTTGATCTCGTTTACGATTGCCTCCAGTGCCAGCAGGTAACCGCGCCAGCCGAGTCCGGATATCTGTCCCCGTGAGATAGGGGCGATGACCGACTTTGCCCGCCACTCCTCCCTGGCGTAGACATTGGACAGATGGACTTCGATGATTGGAAGATTGGCATCGGCCAGTGCGTCACGCAGGGACAGACCGTAATGACCCAGAGCGCCGGGGTTGATTATGATGCCATCGGCTTTCCCGTGTTTCTCCTGGATGAAATCGATAATGGCACCTTCGCTATTGGATTGGAATATGGAGAGGTCTACCTTGAGTCGTTCCGCCAGCTTTTCCAGCGCCGCGTTGATTTCGGCCAGCGCTTTATCGCCGTAGAACCGGCGGTCACGCTGCCCGAGCATATTAAGGTTGGGGCCATGAATCACGAGCACTTTCATGCTGCCACTGCCTCCACTTCTGTGTCGCTTGGCTTGCCGCGGTAGTTGCACCTGGTACATTTGCTTCCAGACTTGCCCCAGGCGACCGTGAGGCCGCCGCATTTCGGACACGGCTGAGGAAGCGGTCGGTTTCGGGACACGAACTTACAGTCAGGGTAACCGCTACACCCGTAGAATATGGACTTTTTCTGTTTGCTGCGCCGGAGTACCAGCGGTTGGCCGCAATCGGGACAGTTAACGCCGATTTTGGCGAGGAATGGCCTGGTGGTCTTGCACTCGGGATAGCCGGAGCAGGCCAGGAATCGGCCGAACCTGCCGGCTCTTACCACCATCGGTTTGCCGCAGTTAGGGCAGACTTCATCGGTCTCCTCGACCATTGTCTGTTTCTGGATATCGGTATGGGCTTTTTCCAGTCTCTGCCGGAACTTGTCCCAGAAGCTTCTTATTGACGGTACCCACTTGAGTCTGCCGCGGGCAATGTCGTCCAGTTTGGCTTCCACACGGGCAGTGAAGTCCAGATCGACCACCTGGGGGAAATGCTCGGCGAGGAGGTCAGTGACCACCATACCCAGCTTGTCAGCGAAGAACCGCCCCTGTTCCTTATGGACATATTCCCGCTTCTGGATGGTTGAGATGATGGCGGCGTAAGTGCTGGGGCGGCCAATACCTTTTTGCTCCATGGCCTTGACCAGGGTGGCTTCCGTGTACCGCGGCGGGGGTTCGCTGAAGTTCTGCTGGGGCAGAAGCGCAATCAGGACAAGCGGTTCGCCAGCGACGAGCGCCGGAAGTGTCGACACAGATGTTTCCGACTCGGTCTCATCACGGCCCTCGACATATAGCGTCATGAACCCCGAGAATTTCATCTGTGATACCGTGGTGCGGAAAAGGTAGGTTATTTCCCGCTCTTTGACGACGGCATCCACGTCCACAGTGGTGTTTTCGAACCGTGCGGCGGCCATCTGGCTGGCGATCATGCGCTTCCAGATAAGTTCGTACAGTTTTAGCTGGGCGCTGTCGAGGTACGGCTTCACCTGGTCAGGTTCGCGGTAGGCTCTAGTGGGACGGATAGCCTCGTGGGCCTCCTGGGTGAACTTGCCCCTGCGGCCAAAGACGCGGGCGTGCGGCGGCAGGTACGACGGCCCATATTTTTCTTTTATGAAGGCCCTGGCTTCGGCCAGGGCGCTCTCAGCTATGTGGGTGGAATCAGTGCGCATGTACGTTATGAGACCAACTGAGCCTTCCTTCCCCAGACTGACGCCTTCGTACAATTGCTGGGCGATAGCCATGGTGCGTTCGGCACTGAAGCGGAGCTTGCGCCAGGCTTCCTGCTGAAGGGTGCTGGTGGTGAATGGCGGCGCCGGGTTGCGTGTCATGTCTTTGGTCTGGACGGAGGCGACTGAATATGTGGCTAGGTCAAGCAGGTCCTTGAGGCGGTTAGCCTCGGCCCCGTCAGGTATGGCCAGCTTTTCACCGTCTTTGGTCCCGATAAGGCGCGCCCGGAAGACACCTTCGGGTGAGGCCGCCTTCATCAACTCGGCATCGATGGTCCAGAACTCGGTCGGTTTGAATGACTGAATCTCCCGTTCGCGGTCGACAATCATCCTGACTGCGGCGGACTGTACTCTTCCGGCGGACAGTCCCTTCTGCACCTTTCGCCACAGCAGAGGGCTCAGCTTGTAGCCAACGAGCCGGTCGAGGACGCGCCTGGTCTGCTGGGCGTCAACCAGGTTCATATCGATGCCGCGTGGGTGCTTAAAGGCCTCGGTGACGGCTTCAGGGGTGATTTCGTGGAAAACAACGCGGTGTATCGGCTGGCGTTCTATTTTAGCGGCCTGTAAGAGGTGCCAGGATATAGCCTCGCCTTCACGGTCGGGGTCCGTGGCCAGGTAAACGGCCGAGGCGCCTTCCGCGGCTTTACGGATTTCCTCGACGACCTTCTTCTTTCCGTAAGGCACTACGTACTGGGGCGCGAAGTCATGCTCGATATCAATGCCGAGTCGTTTTTCCGGCAGGTCGCGAACGTGCCCGAGCGAGGCTTTGATGGTATAGCCGCTTTTGAGTATGCGCGATATCGTCCTCGCTTTGGCCGGCGACTCGACGACGACGAGCTTGTGTCCGCTATCTCTGGCTGTCATGACTGGCGTTTCCCGCGTAGTCTCTTTGGCTTCTGTCCATGGTTTTCCCGGGCTTCCCGGCTGAGTGCGAAGCTCATGCCTCCGAACTGCCGGACAAGCCCCTTGAGTTCGAGCACCGTCAGCGTGCTATTGACGGCTGCCGCCGGGAGGCCGGTGCGCCGGCAGACTTCATCGATATGTACCGGCTCTGCTTCGAGGCACTCCAGTACCCGGGCTTCGGTCCCATCGACCGCCGGGGTCTCCTTCATTTCAATCTGCTGGGCCACGATGGACAAATTGAGTTCCTCAAGAATATCACTGCCTGTCAAGACGAGCTTGGCTTCGCCGCGCTGGATGAGGCGATTGGCGCCGCGGCTGGACGGTGAGAGGATACTTCCGGGAATGGCGAACACCTCGCGGTCCTGTTCCAGCGCCTGCATTGCAGTGATGAGGGCGCCGCTGGAATCACCGGCCTCGACCACGAGCACGCCGAGGCTGATGCCGCTCATGATACGGTTGCGCAGGGGGAAGTTCTCGGCCCTGGGCCTGGTCCCGATGGGGTGCTCGCTGACAATAAGGCCGTGCTCCATTATCGATTGGGCGAGCCGGGCGTTTTCGGCCGGGTAGACCATGTCCAGACCGCAGGCAGAAACGGCCACGGTGCGGCCGCCGTTTTCCAGCGCGGTGCGGTGGGCGATAGAGTCAATGCCTCTGGCCAGACCGCTGACGATAGTGACGCGGTTGGCGACAAGGTCGCGGACGATTTCTTCTGTGACCTGCCGGCCGTAGACGGTAGCCCGGCGTGTGCCCACGATGGCGACCGTGCATTCATCCTGTACAGGACCGATTCCTCTGAGGTAGAGTACCGGCGGGTAGTCGTAGATTTCCTTGAGGCGTGAAGGGTAGTCGGGGTCTTCGCAGGTGAGGGCCCGCACCTGGTAGCGGGCCAGTTTTTCCAGTTCCTCGTCGGGTGAAATCATCGGGCGCAGGTGGTCGATAACCGCAGAAGTTCTGGCATCGAGCCCCGCCTGTTTAAGTTCAGCCGCAGGAGCCTTCCAGGCGAGGGCAAGGTTGCCGAAACGGCCACGGAGCTGGGCCATCCTTACCCGGCCGATGCCCGGTATACGTGAGAATGCCACCCAGTATTTAAGCTGGTTGTCCTGGGACATAGCTGGCAGGCATTGTAGCATAGAGCAGGGTCAGAAGTAGAGAAAGCTTCAGGAAGACTATTTTGTGATATGGCGGAGCACTCTGAGAACGTATCCAACACCAATCGTTATCGCTGGAATAATTAGATAGGTAAAACCAATATCTTTTGCGTAGTCTACGACCGGCATAGCCATCGGTCCTTTGCTGAACGTTAGCAGGTGAACGACAATGCTTACCGCAAGAAACACGACCCCCGGTAAAATCGCCTCCTTTAAGAACTTGGCCTCTGCCTTTTTAAAGTATAAAACTGTAAATATGACACTGGTACACGCGACCGTCACTGGCATACATCGATTCAAAGAATAATCGATTCGAACTTCGCAAAGGAGAGACGAGGAAGGCAACGACAAACGGTATTAACCAAACCAAAAAGCCGTAGATAAACGCAAGTCCAATTGATCTCACAATTCTACACTATCTTTTTCGGCTGGCGGAGAGGGCGGGATTCGAACCCGCGGTCGCCTTGCGACGACACACGCTCTCCAGGCGTGCCTGATAGACCACTCCAGCACCTCTCCGCGAAATACGCCAGCCGCAGAACTTATGGCGGAGAGGGCGGGATTCGAACCCGCGGTGGCGAAATCGCCACACCGCTTTTCGAGAGCGGCACCATCGGCCTCTCGGTCACCTCTCCACGAGCCCGCATTCTACC
>DAOUCU010000121.1:0-9188 GCA_034431935.1 Dehalococcoidia bacterium
CCCGGGGTCTGGAGAAGCCGGTTATCCTGTATAATGCGTCCGGTCAGCGAGTATGTTACGCGGAGGAGTCGCATGAGAAAGATAGGTGTCTTGACCAGCGGCGGCGATGCGCCGGGGATGAATGCCTGTATCCGCGCCGTGGTGCGGGCGGGTGTGGAAGAAGGGCTTGAGGTTGTTGGCATCAAGCGCGGCTACGCGGGGATTCTGCCGCGTGAGTTCATCAGACTTCAGCCCCGCACTGTAGCCAATATTATCCAGCGCGGCGGTACTTTTATCGGGACGTCTCGCTATCCGGACATGCTGAAAGCCAGCGTGCGCAAGAGGATTATCGCCGTTCTCCATGAGGAAAAGATAGACGCGCTGGTGACACTGGGCGGCGATGGTACTTTTCGCGGGGCTACGGTGCTGGCCAAAGAGGGTGGAATCAAGGTAGTCGGCGTCCCGACGACTATTGATAATGATGTTTATGGCACCGACTACACCATTGGTTTTGACACCGCAGTAAATACAGCGCTCGATGCTATTGATAGAATCCGGGACACGGCAACATCATTGGAGCGTCTCTATTTTATAGAGGTCATGGGCCGGACCCGTGGTTTCATTGCCCTGCATGTCGGACTGGCCGGCGGCGCTGACGCCATCTGTATTCCGGAGACGGAGACGGATGTCGATGAGTTATGCCGCACCTTGAGAGACCGCTTTGCCAGAGGTAAGAAGAGCGGTCTGGTGGTGGTGGCTGAGGGCGATATGCCCGGTGGCGCCATGGAACTGGCTAAACGTGTCGGCAGTTGTCTGAACGAGGAGTACCGTGTCTGTGTACTGGGGCATGTCCAGCGTGGTGGTGCTCCGACTGCCCGGGACAGGGTCTTGGCGGGAAGGCTCGGCGCAGCAGCGGTCGAGGCTCTTCTCCACGGCCACAGCGGGCATATGGTCGGTGAGCGCGGCGGGAATGTTGTTTTGACCCCGTTGGAGGCCACCTGGAAAAATACCAAAGAGCTTGATCCATCTTTGTTGAAGCTCATTGACGTCCTGTCCCGGTAACTGGTCAAAAGGCTCCTAGAAATCGGTTAAAAATTTTTTGTGGTGACCGTTCAAAACCCCTTGACGGTTGGCAGCAATGATGTTATAAACCGCAATCAAGAGAGAATTTCAGCAGAGGCTGAAATCGGTTAATAGGGAGGAGAGCAAATTAGTACTAACTCGCCAATCAGAACCAGGGTGGAGGCGGCGGACGGTGCTAGGAGCGAACTAGACGAAGAACCCCCACCAAGTAAACGGGGCAAGGAGAACAGAGCAAGGCTTTTCGGGGCCATTTCTGATCAGGATTGGAATGATTGGAAATGGCATTTTCGTAACCGAATAACCTCGGTTGAGCACCTTACCAGGTTCATTACTCTCACCGCTAGGGAACAGGCGCAGATTAAGCTCGTCAGCCTCAGGTATCCTTTTTCGGTAACTCCCTACTACCTTTCTCTAATTGATTTCAGCGATCCGGACGACCCGGTCAGAAAGCAGGCAATTCCGGCGGTTGAGGAAATAGCCTGGGCCGACATTGGTCAGGAGGATCCTCTGGAGGAGAGACGCGACTCCGTCGTGCCGGGCCTGGTCCACCGGTATCCGGACCGGGTGTTGATGGTGGTCACGGACATCTGTCCGATGCTGTGCCGCCATTGCACGCGCAAACGTGAATGGCGTGGCGGCACCTGGGTCAGGACCGAGGCCGAGGTTGACCGGATGGTAGAGTACATCAGTAAAAACCGGGCGGTTCGGGACGTCATTATTTCCGGTGGTGACTGTCTGAGCCTTTCTACCAGGAGGCTCGAATCTGTCATATCCCGGCTGAGACGGATTGAGCACGTCGAAATCATCCGCATCGGCAGTCGGTACCCGGTGGTCTTGCCCCAGCGGATTGATGATGAGTTGTGCTCGATGCTATCGAAGTACGGGCCAATCTGGTTGAATACTCATTTTAACCATCCGAATGAGATCACGCCGGAATCAGCGGCCGCGGTCGATCGGCTTATCCGCGCCGGTGTTCCGGTGAATAACCAGGCGGTCCTGTTGAAGGGTATTAACGACAGCGTTCCGGTCCAACTCAGGTTGTGCCGTGAACTTCTGAGAATCAAGGTGAGGCCTTACTATCTCTTTCAGTGTGATGAGGTCCAGGGGACGGAGCACTTGAGGACGCCGGTCGAGACCGGAGTTAAGATTATCGCCGGTCTTCGAGGATACACGTCGGGGCTGGCAGTGCCTACCTTTGTCATTGATCTGCCAGGCGGAGGCGGTAAGGTGCCTTTGCAGCCGGATTACGTGGTAGCGCACAATGATGACGAACTCATACTGCGTAACTATCAGGGCCGCCTTTTCCATTTCCGCAACCCGAAACCCAACGGCAGGGCGCACCGCTCAACCAGAGTGGCGGCCGCACAGCCGCTGCCGCTGGACGAAATGCTGGAAAAGGTGGTAGTACAGAGGACTGGCGCCAAGTGAAGCTAGGGCTGGCATATGACCTCAAGGAGGCCATGGCCCAAAACCTCCAACAGAAAACTGAAGATGCCCTTGAGGAGTATGATTCCCTGGAGACAGTAGAGGCTATCGCTTCGGTATTCAGAAACCAGGGGCATCTTGTTATAAAGCTTGGCGGCGGCCGCGCCTTCCTTGAAAGCATTCTGAGAGACAGGGTTGACTTCACCTTCAATATTGCCGAGGGTTCCGGCAGCTACCGGAGCCGGGAGGCACAGGTGCCCTCGGTACTTGAGATGCTCGATATTCCGTACTCCGGTGCGGACCCCCAGTGTCTGGCTGTCTGCCTTGACAAACCGCTGACCAAGAAGCTCGTGGCTTTCGCTGGAGTGGAGACACCGCGCTGGACGGTCTTTGACCGGCCTGGAGATGTCACTCGTGATGCACTGGAAGGTCTTCACTTCCCGCTCTTTGTCAAGCCAGCCTGGGAGGGCAGCAGCAAGGGTATCAGGCTGACCTCAAGAATTGAGAGCTTTGAGCGTCTTGTCGAGGCAGTCGGGCGCCTGTTTGAGGCATACCGCCAGCCAGTGATGGCTGAGGAGTTTGTGCAGGGGGACGAGGTGACGGTCGGTGTGCTCGGCAATAACCCCGCCAGGGTTATTGGTATCATGCGCATCGTTCCGCGCCAGCCTGACCCCGACTTTGTTTATTCTCTGGAGGTAAAGCGGGACTGGGAGAGACTTGTCGAGTATGAATGTCCGGCGAAGTTCCCCCCGGGCGTGATGAAGCAGATTGAAGGTTCAGCGCTCAAGGTATTCTATGTGCTCGGGTGCCGCGACTTCGGCCGTCTGGACTTCCGGGTAGATTCTCGCGGCGTGCCGTACTTTCTGGAAATAAATCCTCTACCGGGGTTAAATCCGCACAGCGGTGACCTCCCGATAATGGCAGGGAAGATGGGCTGGGCTTATGAGTCCCTGGTGACGGCGGTGTTTGAAGCCGCGAGGGCGAGGTACGCCTGATGCCAGGTGTGGCCGCCATTATCTATAACGAACCTGAAGAGGGCCGCTATAGCGAGCTCGGCGAGAGCAAGGCGGTAATGGGGGTCATGGATGAGGTAAAGGCGGCGGGGAAATCACTGGTCGAACTGGGTTACACGGTAGAGTACGTGCCGCTTCAACCGCCGCTGGCGGCGGTAAAAGAGCGCTTGAAGCAGATTAACGCCGATTTTGTGTTTAATATCTTTGAGGGTTTTGATGGTATGCCGGAGACGGAGTCGATAGTAGCCGGATACATGGATGAGCTGGGCATCAGGCATACCGGCTGTCCCGCGGAAGTTCTGGCCACGGCTCTGAATAAGGCGAAGGCCCGGGAGTTACTGAAGGCCGCGGGGATATTGACCCCGGAGTACCAGGTGCTGGCCCCATCAACCCTCGGGGAGTTCAGTCTAGCTTACCCGGTAATTGTGAAGCCGGTTGCCGAGGATGCCAGCCACGGTATAGGCGCCGATAGTGTAGTCAATGACGCCGCCGGCCTTGAGCGGCAGGTAAGAAGAATCAGCGAGCTTTACCGGGGGCAAGCCATGGTGGAAGAATTCCTCGAGGGGCGTGAGTTCAATGCAACGGTGATGGGCAATAAAGAGTACGTGGTCCTGCCTATTTCGGAGATCACATATTCCCTGCCAGCGGGACTGCCTAAAGTGCTGACCTTCGCCGGCAAGTGGGAACCGAAGGACCCTTACTATACGGGCACCAGGGCAGTCTGTCCGGCGGATGTTGATGACAGGCTTCGTGAAGAGATTTCCGGTACTGCCATCGCTGCCTGCAGGTGTCTGAAGTGTCGCGGCTACGCCCGCGTCGATATGCGTCTCGACGGTGACGGGAGGCCGAGGGTGCTTGAAGTTAACCCAAACCCGGACATCTCGCCAGGGTATGGCGCGGCGCGTCAGGCGCGTGCCGCTGGTATGACCTATACCCGGTTCATCGAAAAAATCGTATCTCTGGCTCTTGAGAGCGATTGAGATGTCCGTCATCATCAGGCCCGCGGTTCCTGGGGACCGGCCCCTTATCATTGCCATTCTGGCCGATACTACCGAGTTCGCGCCAGGCGATTTTGAAGTGGCCTGCGAATTGCTCGGAGCTTATTTTGAGGACCCGAAAATGTCCGGCTATCCGACTTTCGTCGCGGAATGGGGTGGTAGCATCGCCGGGTATATCTGTTTTGGACCGACACCGCTTGCTGAAGGTGTCTGGGACGTTTACTGGGTTGCTGTCACCCGCAAGATGCGCGGCAGGGGGATTGGCCGGGCGTTAATAGCCTTTGCCGAGGACGAGGTTCGGAGAACCGGCGGTCGCATGGTGTTAATTGAGACCTCATCAACGGAGCCGTATGTGCCGGCCAGGCAATTATATTTACAGATGGGATACCGTATTGCGGCCGTGGTCAGCGATTTCTATAAGGAAGGCGATGCGAAGGTCATCTTCCAGAAGAAGCTGAAGTAAAAGCGGCTTTGACACTTGAGTTGGCGCCAACCTATAATTTCACGACCTCGCTCCTGTAGGGCAGGAGCTTTTTTGATTGGTGCTTTTGGAGGCATAGGCAATGAGCAACAAGACTCGAAAGGCTCAGCAGAGGGCGGCGCACAAAGCCTCCTTCTCCAAAGCTAAGTTCGGGCACGGCACCCGCGCCATCCGCAAGAAGGAAGAAGCGGCTCTCGGCAAATAGTCCATAGCGCCGGACACGTCTGGCCGCGGTCTGATTCCTCCGGGGGCACATGCTTACCGCCGTCATAATTCTGGCGCTCAGCTATCTTGGCGTTGCTTTCACGCGACTGCCCCATGTGAATGTTGACCGTCCATCGGCGGCCTTCACCGGGGCGGTCCTCATGGTTGTCTTTGGCGTGCTTTCCTTCGATGAAGCCGTCCGCGCCATCGACTTTAATACCATCGCGCTTCTTCTGGGCATGATGGTGCTAGTCTCAGTCCTCCAGCAGGCCGGTTTCTTTACCATGCTTGCGGTCAAGGCGGTGACGCTTGCCGGTTCACCGTGGAAGCTCCTGCTTATCGTCATTGGCGCCACGGCGCTGTTCAGCGCCTTCCTCGTCAATGATGCCGTGGTCCTCTTTTTCACACCCGTTATTCTGCAGACTTGCCGCCTGATGAAACTGAAACCGGTAGCGTACCTGATCGCCGAGGCGATGGCGGCCAACATCGGCAGTACTGCCACCATAGTCGGCAATCCCCAGAACATGCTTATTGGCATTAAATCGGGGATAACCTTCGGGCATTTCTTCATGTATCTGGCGCCGGTGGCGCTGGTTTCGACATTCATCCTTATAGGTATTATGTATGCTTTCTATCGTGATGACTTCAGCCGGAAGTTTGCTGTCGGTGTTGAGGCACTGCCGAAAACTGGCATCTATGACATTGAGGCGCTCTGGCGTTCGGTGCCGATTGTGGGGCTGGCACTGGTCATGTTTTTTATCAGTACCTTCATCGGCCTCTCAATTCCGGTGATTGCGCTGGCCAGCGCCGCGCTTGTCATGCTGGTCAGCAAGTTTCGTCCCTCGCGTATCATCCGCGGCGTTGACTGGGTGCTTCTCCTTTTCTTTGCCGGCCTTTTCATAATAATTGAAGGGGCGCATAAAGCCGGGGTTTTTGATCTGGTTCTCGAGCACATCACTGTTACCCCGGACATTCAGGGCATTCTGTCAGTGAATGTTTTCAGCGTGCTGGTCTCCCAACTAGTCAGTAATGTTCCTTTGACCATGCTCGCGATACCGGTCATCAAGAACGTGCCGGGCGATGTCCTCTGGGTAGCGCTGGCCTCGGGTGCGACGCTGGGTGGCAACATGACCATCATCGGCGCTGTGGCCAACATCATCGTAGTCGAGGGCGCGGCGCGCGAGAACGTGAATGTTCCGTTCATGGAATTCTTGAAGGTGGGGTTGGTGGTGACCGTGCTTACGGTGCTTGCCGGGGTTGCCATAATTGTTGGAGAACAGGCGCTGGGCATCCTGCGCTAGGGCCGTTCCCGGTATAGCTCCGGCTTTCTTGTGGTATGTTAGAATGGACACGGGCATGAAGATCTTTATCTGTTTACTGCTGGTCATCGCCGTCCTGTCTGGCTGTGCTTCGGCCGTTCCGGGTGCTGAGGGGGCGCCAACGACGCCGCAGGCGTCGGCAGTTTCTCCATCACCGGTGCCGTCACTTCCATCCCCCGCGCCCGAGGCGGTGCCTGCACCTTCATCTTCGGTATCTTCATCAAGAACAATATCGTGGGACCAGGCTTCAAGCTATATTGGCCAGAGGATGACGGTCTACGGGCCGGTTGCCAGCACCAATTATGCGGCCCGCAGCAATGGCCAACCGACTTTTCTTAACCTCGGCAGGCCGTACCCCGAGCATGGTTTGACAGTGGTTATCTGGGGCCGTGACCGGAGTAAATTCCCGTATGCGCCAGAGAAATACTACGTTGGTAAGACGGTGTATGTTACCGGTCTCGTAGAGGAATACCGGGGCGTGCCGGAAATTATTGTTACGGATCCGGGTCAGATTGAAGTCCGTTAGTCTTCTCATAATTGGGGTTCTGATTGGCCTCGGCATCGGCTATGGCGCGTGGCACGGACAGGCGGTTTCTGGCGAATTCGAGACGGCCGTAGTCGTTCGTGTCATTGACGGAGATACTGTAGAACTGGCCGACGGCCGTCACGTGCGTTACATCGGCGTGGACACGCCGGAGGTGGCCGGTTCGCCGAAGGGAGAACAACCGTGGGGCAGGGAGGCAAGCGCCAGAAACCGCGAGCTGGTCGAGAAGAAGACGGTTGAGCTTCAGCGTGGCGGGCGCGAGACGGATGATTTCGGGCGCACCCTGCGGTACGTTTATGTCGAGGGGACGTTCGTTAACGCCGAGCTGATTGCCGAAGGTCTGGGCCGCGCTTACTCGTTTGAGCCCGACGACCGCTACCGTCAGATTTTTGTCCAGCTTGAGCAGTATGCCAGGCTGACCAAGAAGGGGATATGGTCAGGAGGCTAGGAAGCCGTCCGGTTCCTGCTGTAAAATCTGAGACGGCTTGCCTTTAGTCCCGGGGAAGTGCTGGAACTGGCAGACAGGCATGGCTTAGGACCATGTGCCGCAAGGCGTGGGGGTCCGAGTCCCCCCTTCCCCACCAAAGGTTACCACAGGCAGAGCTTTCATGCTGGCATTCAGACTTACCTTTTAGTCACCAGCTATCCGCTGTATTTAGATTGTCGCACATGGTGAGGGGGCTGGCTATGCCAGCGCGGCCAAACTGCTGCCCCGGGCGGTCATACTACCGTTGGCACTTCGCGTGATGGCTTACTGTTCAGTTGAGCGGCGGTGCCAGTCTGCCCACCGTCTGCTGGTCGGATAAGTCAGGATAAAACCTACTGTTGCCAGGGCAAACGCAATTATCACCGGAAGCCACCGTCCTCCAAGGTATCGCGTCACGAAAGCAATACATACAACTGACTCAAATAATGAAATCCGCAGACCTTGGCCGTAGTAGACCTCAGCATCAATCGAATCGGCAGATTTTTTGTGCCAGCCGAATATCTTCGGCCACCGGAGGCCTATCGTCAGTAGTAGGCAGGATGCAACGATGACGCCAATGTCGAGAACCAAATCCACATCTTTCTCATAAGGCACCCAACCCCACCAGGGCAATAGCATTAGCACAGCTATTGCCGCCGGAATCGTGGCCATTGACAGTCCACTGAGGACCCTGTTAATGATTAGTCCTCGGTCTATAAGGTACCGTTGCCATACATAAATCCATGCGGATACCATTTGGTTTCTGTTCTTCCTTTCTCGCGTCCAGTCAATGACTTATTGCTATTTTGTTAATTCACCCAATTCTAGGGTATAAGAATGCAACGGTTGCCCAGATAAGCACGCCGCAAGCGGTTAAGAAGGCGAGATAGTAGATTAGCTTTAGAGCATTCGCTTGCTGTGCAACCTTGTCCTTCTTCAAAATGAGGGCATAAACGCCCCAGGCAAACGCGACGATGGATGAGATAATCCATATAAGCCCTGGGCCAGACATCAATACCCCCACCTAGACCCACAGTATGGGTGGTATCCCAGGCAATCCGTAGCTCCCGCCCGAGAAGTTCCGTAAACCCCAATCAAATGTGGTGTACCCCAGCATGATTAGTCCGGGTGATCCACCAGTTAACCAGAGAAGTCCGCCCATCTGAATAGCGCTGTAGACTCCGGCGCCTGCGATTAAAACCTTACCCACCATTCCACCAACCCCTAGAGCCCTGTAGCCGACCGTCGTCTCCCTGGGCGTCCACATTACCCCTGCCAGTCCACCGGAGGGGGTCAAGAACACGGCCACGCCGTCCTTAACACCGCCAGCGCAAAGTTTGAATACATCGTGCGATTTCTCCAGCGGCAAAAAGAGGCTTTCGCCTCCCTTTCTGGCTTCAATATATTTTTCCAGCTCCTCGATATCGGCCCATGATATGAACCCCATCTCAGCCTGTTCGTACCAGTACGAGTAATCACCGTCCTCATCACCGGTAAGTGTTATGTTGCCGATTTCTACCACCCTTCCCGTCGGGTCAACGTACCTGAGCGGGTTGTTCAGCACGTACGAGTAACGGTTCAGCGTCTGGGGGTTGGCAAAGCTCTGCACTACCGTATCCGCACTTATAAACCGCCCGATCACCGGGTCATAGTACCTGGCCCCGTAGTAGTAAAGC
>DAOUCU010000122.1:0-14497 GCA_034431935.1 Dehalococcoidia bacterium
GCCGGCCCTGGATCGAGACACTGAGAGCCCTATCCCGGATACCAGCGTAATTACTACGATATCCTTCGTCTCTCTTCCGTGCTACCGACAAATCCTTGACTGTAACGACCCCGAATCGGCTCTGGACGCCCGGCCTGGTCAGATATAGAATACCCGCAAGACAACTGCAATACCAGACCGGGAAGGACTTTTTGCCGCTAGATTTCAGTCAGACCATTGCACAAATCGATTCCATGGCCTCGCGTCTGGCCCTGACCAGAGAATCACGTCGCCACAAGCTGGAGACCGCCATGGCCACCATGACCGATCACAGCCGCAATCTGCCGGCCCTGCGCGACCGTATTGCCACCGCCATGGCCTCCAGAACCTCAACCTGGCTCGCTGCTGGACTACTCGAAGGCCTTGACCTGCACATCGCGCCGCCATCCGTGCCAAACGAGTTCACCGTCATCGCCGCTGACGGCTCCCACATCGATGTTGACCGGCACTATGCCGCTCATTGTTTTTTAATCAACATCGGACTGGTCCGCCTGAGCTACGGTCGCCATCCTGAAGCCAGCCTATCAAGCTCACCTTCACTTTATTTCAATGATGAGGATGTTGTCCTCATGTCACCTTCCGGTGGCGAGCCGCCGGAGCCAATCCAAGGACCGCTCCTCGGTGCCAAACGGAGCGTCGATGAATGCCGGGCACTGGCCAGAGCCGCCACGGAATTGTCGGGCGATGCGACGACCGTCTGCCTGGTCGATGGCTCCCTGATACTGTGGGGGCTGACCGGTGCCGCCTACCCGAGGTTCGTCACCGAGGCTCTCATCAAGGGCGACCTCATCAAGCATTTCTCCCAAATCCAGAGGTTAAGTGCCCGGCATCCCATAGGATTGGCCAGCTACATCAGCTTCCCGCGCAACACCGAGGTGGTCAATGCGTTAAGACTGGCAATATGCCCTTTTGACAACATCGACTGCGACCGCAACTGTCCACCAAAAGCGCGGAGCAAACCGTGCGATACTGTCGGTGGGTTACTCGACCGCGATATCTTCCGCCACCTGCTCAAACCGGGCGAACGCTCCGCATTCTTCGCGAGCCTTTCCAGCATCGTCATCAACCTTTACGACCCACATAGAATATGCTTCTTCTACCTTAATACCGGTGATGAAATCGCCCGCATCGAAGTACCATTGTGGACAGCCAGTGACAAGAACGTTCTGTCAAGTACCCATGCTATAATTCTTGACCAGTGCCGCCGCGGCAATGGCTATCCGGTCGCGCTCAGTGAAGCCCACGAGCAGGCGGTGGTCAGCAGCCGCGACCGCGAAGAATTCTGGAGATTGACAGAGGAATCACTGGCCGGGAAGAACATCTTTCTGGAGACATCGCTGAAAAGCCAGAGCAAGCGGACACGGTGGCTGTAGTACAATCCGCCCCGGCTACTCCTTCGATGACAACAAGTAATCTGGAATAGCAAATGGATCAGCCCTTCACACAATCTGCCACAGACATCAATAAGATTGGCGAGGTAATCGAAGCCCGAACCGACCAGCTTCTGGCGCAGTGTTATCGGCTTCACGAAGCACCGCCGCTCGGCAGTCTGATCAAGACCCGTGAAGGCTCAATCGAGATTTACGGCATCGTTGCCGGCGCATCCACACATGCTCTTGATTCCGGCCGACGTATCATCGCCCGCGGCGAACATGAGGAGACTGACGAGGCCGTCTTTGCTGCCAATCCGCAGCTCGCCAGACTCCTTGTCACCGACTTTACCGCCATCGTCGCCGGGCACAAGTCCGATGGCACCGTACGTCACTATTTACCACCACGACCCGCCCGTATCCACGCCTTCGTCCACACCTGCCTGGCAGACGAAGCCCGGCAATTTGCCGCATCGCTCGACTTCATCGATTTAATCGCGGCGGCCCGGCGGGACTTCGCAGTTGACGAGGTCGTAGCCGCCTGCCTGCGCCGTTTGGCCGCAGTACAGACCGACCCCCAGGACTTCCTGGTCAGGGCCGGCAAGCACCTTACGGTACTCATGTCCGAAGAGTTCCAGAGACTCAATTCCATCCTCAAGAGACTGAAGTAGATGAACGAACAGTCCGAACCACAGAAACGCCTCGGCATCGTCGTTACCGGCTCTTCCGCCGAAGGGATCGGGGTTAAGCTCGACCAGGATGTATCCGTCGAGGATATCGTCCTCGGCCGCTACGTGACGATTCGGGGTGAAAAACGGCGTTTCTTCGGCATGATTACCCAGGTCAGTCTGGAAAGCTCCAACCCGCAAGTGCCGGTCATGCCCCCGGACATTTCCGACCCCTTCATCTCCCGAGTTATTTCCGGCACTACCACCTATGGTCGTATCCAGGTCTTACCGATGCTCACGGTCGGCACCGACGCCGCCTCATTACTCGAAGGCCCACAGCCGGTCAAGACAGTGCCGACTCACTTCTCAGAAGTATTCCAGGCATCCCAGCATGATGTCGAAACCGTATTCGGTAAAGAAGGCGGCAGTAAGTTCTGCATCGGCACCCCGCTCGACATGGAGACCAAGGTATGCCTCAACCTTGAGGAGTTCGTCAAGCGCTCCAACGGTGTCTTCGGTAAGACCGGCACGGGCAAGACATTCCTGACCCGCCTTCTGCTTATCGGCATCCTCCAAAGCCGCGCTGCAGTCAACCTCGTTTTCGATATGCACAGCGAGTACGGCTGGGAGGCGATGAATGAGAAGGGCTACCGGGTCAAAGGTCTAAAACAGCACTTTCCTGCCAAGGTGCAGGTCTTCACGCTCGATGAAGATAGCGCCCGCCGCCGCAAAGTCAGTGCCGATTCAATCGTTAGAATCGGCTACAGTGAAATCGAACCCGAAGATATAGAACTCCTGCGGCAGACGCTGAGACTGACCGAACCAGCCGTTCAGGCGGCCTACCAGATAGCCCACAAATACGGGGATCCCAAATGGCTGGAGACGCTTTTCAGTCCCGAGGTCGAGGAGAACGAGAACTTCGCCAAAGACCTCAACATCCACGAAAGCACCTACCGCAACCTCCGGCGCGGGCTGGAAACTCTACGGCGCTTCCCATTCCTGGTATCCGGTGGCGAAGGTAATTCCGTCCAGCGCATCCTCGAATCCCTTGATCGGGGCATCAACGTTATCCTCGAGTTCGGCCGCTTCGAGGATTACACCGCATACATCTTGGTGGCCAACCTGCTCAGCCGCCGCATCTACGCCAAGTACCGCGAGAAGGTTGAGCGGGCACTGGGTGATGGCCTGCCCAAACCACACCCTTTGGTCATCACCATCGAAGAAGCCCACCGTTTCCTCAATCCGGAGCTGTGCAACCAGACCATCTTCGGCACCATCGCCCGAGAAATGCGGAAGTACAACGTCAGCCTTCTCGTTGTAGACCAGCGTCCCAGCGGCATTGACCCTGAAATCATGTCCCAGCTCGGTACCAAAATCGCCTGTCTCCTCGATAACGAGCAGGACGTGGACAGTGTCCTGGCCGGTGTCTCCGGAAGAAGCGAGCTCAAGTCAGTTCTGGCCAGGTTGGAAAACCGCCAGCAGGCGCTTATCTTCGGTCATGCCGTGCCCATGCCCGTGGTTGTCAGGACAAGAGAATACGGTTCTGCCGAATCCTACAGAGACCTCTATGCCAGCGGGAAGAGGACACCGGAGGAAGGCAAACCCGCCGATGACCTCTGGCCCTAATGTGGTTCAACCTTTACCTGTGCCAGCAGTGGTATCCCCAGCGGTGAGTTTTCGTAGTTCTTGACGTAAGGCTTGACCAGAACATACTCCACATTAAACCACATTGGAAGGCAGGCGGCGCGCTCCACCAGCTTTTGCTCAACCTCCTGATACATCTTGAACCGCATATCATCGTTCTGCTCCACCGCCGCACGGTCCATTATGGCATCCAGTTCCGGGTCGCTGAACTCTCCGGTGTTGTTCACAGCGCCAGTGTGGAACAGCAGGTCAAGGAAATTCTGTGGGTCCGGGTAATCCGCCATCCAACCGGCCACATACATCTCATTCTTCTCTCGCATCAACACATCCGGCTGGTAAAAGACCTCCGGCTCAAGCTGGCGCACCTTAACTTCAACGCCGAGATTCTGGCGCCACTGCTGTACCAGAGCACCTACATAGTCCGGAATATTGTTACCAAAACCAGAAAGCGTGATTGTTATCGGGGGCAGCCTGTCCGCGTACTTCGAGGCGGCCAACAGGGCTCTGGCCTCAACCACGTTGAAATCGAGTCCCCTGATATCCTTGTTGTAGCCAGGCAGACCGGGCGGGAGGATTCCCCGGGCTACGGTCACCGTACCCATCATCGTCAGGTCGATAATCCTCTGCCTGTCTACCGCCATGATAAAGGCCCGCCTGACGTTAACGTCATCAAACGGCGGCTTCCTGCAGTTGAAGCCGAGGTAGAAAAAGCTCAGTTCCGAAGTAACCGTAAGCTCTTTATAGAATGGACCGCTCTTGTCCCTGGCCCGCTCTATGAATGCTTGATGGACCTCGGCAACGTCGATATCGCCAGTTTCATACAGGAACATCGGCGTCCCGGCAAAGAGCTTGAAGTTAACACGCTGCACGCCGGGGATATTGCCGTAGTAGGAGTCGTTTCGCTCCAGCACCACCAGCTTGTCCACCTGCCATTCCTTGAGTTTGAACGGCCCGGTGCCGTTCGGCTTACGCCACCATTCCCGTCCTGAAGCGATGTTCTGACGATCAACTATATAAGCTGTTGAATAAGTCAGCTTGGAAAGAAAGTATGCCTTTGGTGCATCAATCGTCACCTGAATGGTGTAATCGTCGATTACCTTAACCCCGGAAAGCTCCCGCGCCCTTCCAGAAAGCATCTCAGCCGCACCGACGATGTCAATCAGGTAAGTCCTCGCTGTCTGAGAGCCAGTTTCGGGCAGGCAGGCACGCTCCCACGAGTACTTGACGTCCTGCGCTTTGACCTCGCGGCCGCTGTGGAACTTCACGTCTTTGCGAAGATAGAAGGTGTAAGTCTTGCCATCCGCTGATTTCTGCCACCACTCGGCTATGTCTGGCACCGGTTTCAGGGCTTTGTCAAAGGTCACCAGCCCGCTGAAAATCAAAGTGACATAGGTGTGCGACGACATCTCCGCGGACAACGCCGGATCAAGCGTTATCGGCCCGGTGTCAAACAGATTCAGTTCACCCCCGGAAAGCGGCTGGGATGCCGGCAGAGCAGGAATCGCCGGGCAGGCGGTCAGTAGCCCGGCCAGAACCAGAATGAGTATCGCCAACACGCACAATATCGTCTTCTTCATCATGGCACCAGTTTCCTGCCTTTCAGGCTCACATAGCTGCTATCACAGACAACAATATGGTCGGTAACGCCGATTCCAATAATGTCGGCGGCCTGCACCATCCGCCGGGTAAGCTTGATATCCTCATCGGACGGCTCGGGGTCGCCGGAGGGATGATTGTGCACCAGGACTACCGAGGCCGCCCTCGCATCTATCGCCGGTTTGAAGACCTCACGCGGGTGCGCCAGGCTGGCATCGAGGCTTCCCATCGATACCTCTTCAATACCGATGATACGATTACGTACGTCCAGGAGAACCACCCAGAAATGCTCCTTCCTCTTACCCCTCACTCTTGCCTTCACCATCCTGACAACGTCTTCGGGCGAAGTCACCGGTTGGCTCGCGGTCTTTGCGAACTCCTCTTCAAGACGCCGCCCCAGCTCGAAAACCGCCTTAAGCTGGGCCGCCTTGGCCAGCTTGACTCCGGTCACTCCCTGCAGTTCGTCGGCCGATGCCGCCGCGATGCCGCGGAGACTGCCGAACTTGCTGAGCAGTTCCTGCGCCAGGGCCATGACCGGCTTCTGTGGCCCGCCTCTGCCAAGGACCAAGGCAATCAGCTCCTGGACCGAAAGGGCCTCAGCCCCGTGCCGGAGCAGTCTCTCGCGGGGCCGCTCGGACGACGGCATATCACGCACGGTAAAAACCCTGGCTGAGTTCATCTCAGGACCACACTTTACTTCGTCCCAGTCGTCGGCGTTGCAAACGAGGCCAGCCAGGCAGCATACAGGCTGTCCTGGTCCAATTGATAGACCTGTTTCAACGCCTCGTCTGCAGTAGCGCCGGTCTTAAAGGCCGAGAACAGCCTGACCAGTCTTTCCTTACCATAATTCTTAATCATGAAGTCGACCACGCTGTAACTTTGAACATAGGAAAGCGCCGCCTGTGCCGGGAGCGCTGAGAAGGGGCTGGACAGGCTTCTAAGAGAGATGGTCTTCCCGGCCGCTACCAGCCGCTGGAGATTTGCCTGCTGGGCCGAATCGACACCGCCCTCAGCGTACATCGCCATGCCCTCGTTCAGCCATGTTGGCATCGTTGCCTCGTACGGGCCGAAGGTAAGCTGGTTCACCACCATATGACCGAGCTCATGGACGACTGTCCTCTTGCCCCATTCAGCATCCCTCGTCGAAACACCGAGGGTAATGACCCCATACTCCGGATAAGCCGAACCGCCGGTCCACTCCCGGGGGGCAATCATCGCCCCCTGCATGTCCCTGGCGCTGGCGTAGACATACAGCTTCACCGGCTGCGTCAGACGGACGCCGGTGTCCTCATAAAGTCTGCGGAGACCGTCCTGCGCCGAGGACAACAGCACCCGAGCGAAGGAAATATCGCCGCTATACCAGAAAAGAGTCAGCGTATCATCGGCAACCTTCTGCCAGGAATAACGAGTATCATCGAAGCTTGTAACCCGCTTCGGCGTCGCCAGCCTTCCGCCACTCACGTTGGCCAGCGTCCACCAGTACTCCACTTTGCTTGACGGCGGCAGACTGCTTTTCCTCATGTCCCAGATGTACCGCGTTTTGACCGCAGGCGCCGGACTGAAGCGCGGCCAGACTTCACTGGTGACGTCGGCAAAATTCATCCGCTCAACGTTATAATGCAGACGTATATCGTTAATCTGCACCGGACTCCTCGCCTCAATATGGAAGGCCATCGCTTGAGGAAACGAGACCTGTACACCTTCATCGACGACACTGATGGTACTCTCCGCACCAACCGAAGAAGCCGCGAGCAGTACCGCCAGAACGACCAGCACCGGCATCGCCAGCCAGGCGATCCCAATGCACCTCTTCACCTTAAATAGTCCGCTCATCATTTATCACCTACTCTCGAGCGTAAATATGATTCGATAAACTCGTCCAGGCCACCGTCGAGGACGGCACTGGCGTTGCCCGTCTCATGCCCGGTCCGGTGGTCTTTTACCATCTTATAAGGATGAAGCACGTAACTCCGTATCTGGCTTCCCCAGCCGGCGTCGATGCGCTCACCCTTCAACTTCGCCCGTTCCTGCTCCTTGCGGCTCCGCTCGACTTCCAGCAAGCGGGCATACAACACCTTCATGGCGCTGTCCTTGTTCTGAAGCTGAGAGCGCTGGCTCTGGCAGGTAGCGATGATGCCCGTCGGGATGTGGGTAATTCTCACCGCCGTACTCGTCTTCTGCATGTGCTGGCCGCCGGGGCCGCTGGAGCGGTAGAACTCAATCTTAAGGTCATCCGGATTAATCTTGAGATCGGCCTCGCCCTCCGCTTCCGGAAGCACCTCGACCAGGGCAAATGAGGTATGCCGGGCATGGTCGGCATCGAACGGCGAAAGGCGCACCAGCCGGTGCACACCGAACTCAGACTTGAGATAACCATAGGCATAAGCACCACGGACTTCCAGGACGGCGCTTTTGATACCCGCCTCCTCGCCGGGCGAGGTGTCAAGTATCTCGGTCTTGAATTCACGCCGTTCCGCCCAGCGGAGATACATCCTCAAGAGCATTTCTGCCCAGTCCTGCGACTCCGTCCCGCCAGCTCCGGCATGGATCGCCAGGATGGCGCTCTTGGCATCGTACTCCCCGTTAAGCAGAAGCTCGAACTCAAGTTTATCCAGCCTGGCGGTAAGCTCTGCTATCTCACCAACCACCTCGTCTTCCATGGTAGCGTCATTCTCCTGAAGCCCGATTTCGACCAGTCCCAGCAGGTCATTCACATCCTTTTCCAACCCCCGCCACTTCTTGACCACTTCTTTCTTCAGACTGAGCCGATGCATAAGCCCCTGTGCTTTGGCCGGATCAAGCCACAGGTCCGGCGTAGCGGCCTCCGTCTCAAGCTTGCTTATTTCCCGCTCCTCATTAGCGATGTCAAAGACGCACCATGATATCGGAAATCCGCCGCCTCAGGGCCTCCAGCTCTTTTCTCTGCTCTTCCATGTACAATCCTTTCAAACCGTTAGACTATGCCTTTATCGGCGTCAGCCGGCCCTTCGAAGCAAGATGGGCCAGCCGCGTCGGCTCCGGGATACGGTAGCCCCGACAGCACGTCAGCACCCATTGTACCGCAGACGAGAGACCGATTCGGTGTCCGCAAGACACATAAAGCGGTTTACTGCCAGTTTTGGTTCGAACAACTGACCCAATCACAACACCACCGTCTGCTAGTTCGCACCGCTCACCAGCCTGCTCCCCGGGTTCATCACAGGTGCCGCACAGCCGCGACTTGGCACAACCAACGGTTGGCCGATCCAGCAGAAGGCCAAGATGAGATGCCAGACCAAACCGTCTGGGGTGGGCATACCCCTGCCCATCAACAATAACAAGGTCCGGTTCAATTGTAAGTCTCTCAAAAGCCTGCGCCAGCAGTGGAATTTCACGGAATGAAAGAAGTCCCGGCACGTACGGAAATAACGGCTTCCCTTCGATAGCCGCCAGATCAACCAACGCCAGTGAAGGGTAATCAAGCACCACCACCACCGCTCTGGCTGATCCTGATTGACTGATAACTGAAACGTCAGTTCCGGCGACACGCTTCACGTCCCTTGGATTACCGCTAAGCACCAGCTGACCGGCAAACCTGAGCTGGATCTCACGCGCCTCGGCAATACTGACCTGCCAGCTGTGGAGCTTTCTCAACCTCATGCGGCTGATTATACCGAACGGCCGAGACACCGGGCAAAAACAGACAGCAATTCACCACCCGTTGCGGTGCACCCTTGCCTGATTGAACCGGGTAGAAGGCGCTTTTTGCTCTGCTGGAAAGCCCAGAGACACCAACGAGAATGGTACGATGTGCTCCGGCATACCGAGCATCTCGCGTATGGTAATGTATCTGTCCTCACGCGGGAAGACCCCGAGCCAGACCGCCCCAAGCCCCTTTGCCCGTGCCGCAATCAGGATGTTCTCGGTAGCCGCGGCGCAGTCCTGCACCCACATGCCACCACCGCGGTCCAGACTCACATCTCCGCAGACAAGTATCGCCACCGGCGCATCCCTGAGCATCTGAGAATAAGGATGGAACTTCGGAATCTCGTCGAGAATGCGGCGGTCGTCAATGACCACAAAGTGCCAGGGCTGCTGGTTGTTAGCCGATGGCGCCGCCATCGCCGCAGTGAGAAGATCATCAATGTCCTTTTGAGCTACCGGCTGTCTGGTATACTTCCTTATACTGCGCCGCGTAAGAATAGCTTCCATAGCATCCATCACACGACTCCATTTAGGGAAACTGCCATATCATAATACATTCCGGAGCATCATTTCGTCACGGTCGAACAAACCACTACGGGTAGCCCTCACCACAGCGTCAAACAGCGGCCAACTCAGATTGTTCATGCTGTTCATGCCCCGAGCCAGGGTGAAGAAAAGAAAGAGGCTATTTCAGGTAGGTTATCCGCGCCGGTGGACGCTTCTTTATGTCGACTTCTATGCCTGCCTCCCCAAATAACTCCATAAAGGCCTTATCCGGGTACTTGCCAAAGCTGACAAACCGCTTGATTTTGGCGTTGACCAGCATCTTGGCGCACAGGACGCACGGCGTGTGCGTGGCGTAGATGGTGCTTCCCGCCAGACTGACTCCGTTAAGACTCGCCTGAATTATCACGTTTTGCTCAGCGTGGATACCACGGCATATCTCATGGCGTGTTCCTGACGGGATAGCCAGCTCCTCCCTGAGACACCCCAGTTCCAGACAGTCCTTAAGACCTGACGCCGCCCCGTTATACCCGGTCGAAAGAATGTGCTTGTCCCTCACCGCAACGGCACCGACATGATGGCGCAGGCAGGTTGACCGCTCGGCTACCACCATGGCTATCTTGAGAAAATATTCGTCCAGAGATGGTCTGACCGGGGTTTTCATTTCAATTCGGCCGCTATCTTACTTGCCTGCCCCCGCAGGTCTTCAAGCGTGCCTTCATTGACAATCAGGTAATCGGCCATGGCAATCGGGCCGCTTTTGTTGGTATTCTCAATCTCCGACCTATCACGGCTTCTGGCTTCTTCGAGCGTCAGCGGGCGCACCGGCCTGGCTGACAGCCTTCGATACCTCGTCTCCGGCGATGCCCATACTGCCACGACGCGAAACGAAGCGCCGTAGTACTCCTTCATAAAAAGATACTCCTCCCAGGAATACATGCCATCGGCAACCACGCCAGCACGCTTAAGCGCCGCATCCATGCGCGGCAGGTTGAGCTTCGCATAGGCGGCCATACCATGTTCTATCCTTAACGATTCCCGCACCAGCCGCTCACTGCTCTCATTTAAGAGAAGTCCGCGCCTTTTCACCTCCTCGTCGGTAACATCGCCAAACCTCACCCTGACGAACCCTGTCTCCTCAAATACCTTCGCCACCTCGGACTTGCCGGACCCAGCCAACCCTACGACAGCGACAACCCTCTTCTTCATGATTCTTCCCCCACCCGGCCTGTGAATTCTCGAAACTCTCTTAGCATTGCCTCAGACGGCTCACCGTTAGAACGCTTTACCAGATACTCTTCCTTCGGTCCCTCAATATACCAGCGTCTGAGGACTTCAGCGGTGGATTCGGGCGCGGTATCAATCACATCGGTGCCAAAGCCTATTTCCGCACCGGCCAGGTCAACCGGCAGTCGCGAACGCCGCGGATAGATGTGCATGTGCCAACGGTAATACCCCTGCGCGTGGCCCATTTCGGCGAAGGGCGCCATATGCACCACAATGTTCATATCGGTGATGCCGCGGTAAAAAAAGAGGGCCGGAAACACCCCGAGTACCGGACGTATCCACTTTGTCCTGTCATCCGCCTCCGTCAGCAAGATGTGGGCCACCGACTCCTTGGGAAAGACAATCAACTCGTCAGCACAGGTTGGCGCAAATACAGCTCCAATATAAACCTCATCGTTGTAAATAACCCTGCGGCCATCCTCGGTCTCTTCCCTCACCAGAAGGTCAAAGGGGTTCTTACCATACCTCCGGGCCAGCTCCCGGCAGTACTGGAGCTCCTGAGCCAGGCGCGGTGAGGAGACCGAGGTCATGCTTTTCCTCTGAGAATGCGGGTGCTGCTGCGAAGCCCCAGCGAAGGTCCCCCAGTTCGTGAAGTCTGCGAACTCAAGCACCTGCGGGTCCCGGGCGCAAATGGAGGCCAGGTCATAAGACGACTCGATCATCCGCTCCAGGTCGTCAAAGTAGAGGTCAGACAGGAGCACCTTGTGCTCTCCGAAGGGCGGGTAAATGGTGACCCAGTCGTACTTTTCCCACGGATACTTGTTGGGCACCGAAACCGCGCCCGACTCGTGCTCGACACGCTCGGCTGGAGTGCTTTTAGCATAGGTGCAGAAATCACACTTTGCCGATGTCTTAATGCGGAGTTCGGCAGAGATGCCGACGTTCCGATTAGCGCGCACCTCGGATATTTTCGCAACGTTACCGGAAAGAGGGTCGGCCCGGGTGATGAAGGTGGTAGATCTGGTCTCGCCATCAACCGTGTAGGGGACAGTCTGGCCACGGTACTCTTTGAGCAGCATCAACGCCTCCGAAATTTGAAGTATTCTATCATAAAACCCACAGCAGGAAGTGTTCGTCCATCGTTCGTAGTCGCTGATTGTGCACATATACGACGTGGGCTATAATTGCCCTGTCACACAGCGTGGCGGCCGGTTAGACGGCCAGAATTGGAGGCGGTCTCGCCATGCAAACTTCCAGATACGAAATCCCCATCGAAAAACTGCGCTGGAGCTGCGACCCCGCCCAGCTCACCTTCAAATGTACCGAAAACCTGTCCCCACTGAAGGACTTCATCGGTCAGAACCGTGCCATCAGCTCTCTGAGGTTCGGGCTCGAGCTGAAACGACCCGGCTATAACATCTACGTGGCCGGGCTCACCGGCACCGGCAAGACCACCGTCGTCAAGGAGCATATCCAGAGAGTTATTAGGGAGCAGGCTGACCACGAGGGACCCTACCAGCCGGACGATTGGTGCTACGTGTACAACTTTGTCGACCCCGACCGTCCGCAAATCGTCCGGCTCCCCAGAGGCAACGGACGGCAGCTTGCTACCCAGACAGCGGCCCTCCTGCAACGTCTGCGCGAAGACCTAGGCAAGGTCTTTTCCAGTGACGAATACCGGACGGAAAAGAAGCGTATCGTGGACCAAGGACAGGCACGGCAGGCCGCGATATTCGAGAAGGTCGAAACCGAAGCCCGGTCTCACGGCTTTGTTCTCCAGATGACGCCGGTCGGGCCGATGGCTGTACCGGTCGTTGACGGCAAGCCGATGTCACAGCAGGACTACATGGCACTTAAGGAGGAGGAACGCCATGTCCTTGAAGAGAAGCGCATGTCCCTGATGAAGCTCCTCGAAGCCAGCTTTGAGAAAGCCCGCGAGGTCGACAAGAAGACCACCGAGGCCATCCACCAGCTCGATCTCAAAGTTGGTGAGAGGTCTATCCGTGTCCTTTTCACGGAACTGGCTGGCGACTTACGCAGGCACCCTGATATTGACCACTATCTTAACCAGCTCGAAAAGTATACTCTGGACAACCTCGAGGTCTTCAAGGCCGCGGAACCACCTGCTCAACCGTCATCTAATCCGAGCACTCCCTCAATCCCCGGCGACAAGGACCCTTTCCTTCCGTTCCGTGTCAACGTTTTTGTCGATAACAGCGAGACCGATGGCCGTCCGGTCGTCACTGAAAGCAACCCGACCTGGGGAAACCTGTTTGGCAGGGTGGAAAGGCGCTTTCTCTTCGGGGGCTATCTCACCGACCACACCATGCTCAAAGCCGGCTCTCTCAGCCGCGCTAACGGCGGCTATCTCCTGCTAGATATCAAGGACGTCCTGACCAAGCCCGGCGTCTGGGACGCGCTCAAACGGGCCATCCGAACCAGGGAAGTCCGTATTGAGGACCCGTTCGAACAGTTCGGGCTCATCGCGCCGGTAGGCATGCGGCCGTCACCGATGCCTATGGATGTTAAGGTAATCGTCATCGGTGACGCCATAATCTACCAGCTCCTGGCCAGCCTTGATGAGGAGTTTTGGGAGCTTTTCCGCGTCAAAGCCGATTTTGACTACGAAATGGACCGCAGCCCCGATAACATGGAGGCCTACGCCTGCTTCATCGCTCGATGCTGTGAGGAGGAGAAACTGCTCCATTTCGATGCCTCCGGTGTAGCCAAAATCCTTGAATATGCAGCACGCGCTGTTGCCGACCAGGAGAAGCTCTCTGCTCGATTCGGTCAGATGAAAGAGGTCATGATTGAATCCGACTACTGGGCGCGCAAGTCCGGGAGCAGTCTTATCTCGGCAGAGCATGTCCGGAAGGCCGCCGATGAAAAAATCTTCCGGCACAACCTCATTGACGAGAAAATCCGCGAGCTTATTAACCGCGGCACCATCAAAATCGACACTGAAGGAGCGGTGGTCGGTCAGGTAAACGGACTAAGCGTTTACAGCCTCGGCGATCTCGTCTTCGGACGGCCGTCGCGAATAACCGCCAAGACATTCCTCGGCCGCAGCGGCGTAGTCAATATCGAGCGCGAAGCCCAGCTGAGCGGACCCACCCACAACAAGGGCGTACTGATCTTGAGTGGTTACCTCGGCTGGAAGTATGCCCAGAAAAAACCCCTCTCCCTTTCCGCCAGCCTTTGTTTTGAACAGTCGTATGAAGGCGTCGACGGCGATAGCGCCTCTTCAGCGGAGCTCTACGCCATACTCTCAGCGCTATCAGGCATTCCAATTAAACAGGGCATTGCTGTTACCGGCTCCATCAACCAGACTGGTGAAGTCCAGGCTGTCGGCAGCGTCAATCACAAAATCGAGGGCTTTTTCCGCGTTTGCAAGGCCAGAGGACTGACCGGCGATCAGGGGGTCATCATACCCGCTGCCAACATCCGCAACCTGATGCTCCACGAGGATGTGACTGAAGCTGTTGCACAGGGCAAGTTCCATATTTACGCAGTAAGTAACGTAGATGAGGGTATTGAACTGCTTACCGGTATTCCAGCGGGCCAGCGGCGCGATGACGGCCGGTTCCCCAAAGGCACTATAAACTACCTGGTTGACCGCCGGCTTAAAGAGATGTCCGAGTCCCTCAAGGCCTACCAGCCGGAAGCACCGGGCAAACCGGACAAATAGGGGCGCTTCCCGGCACACCAAACCCGAACAACCGAGTACACAGTACTCACATCGCGCAGCGCAAGAAGTATAGCAAG
>DAOUCU010000123.1:0-3445 GCA_034431935.1 Dehalococcoidia bacterium
ATTACAAGATCTACAAAGCTTTAACCTATAAATATCCCAGAGCTCAAGGCCTTCCCAGGCCGGGTTTCGCAGCCGGGCCTTGCCTTGTTAAGGACACCATGCAACTGGCAGCCTATACCAATAACACCTACTTTCTCGGTCACGCAGCCATGCTGGTAAACGAAGGACTGCCCAATCATGTTGTGCAAATATTGGAAACTAAAACCGACCTCAGTAAGAAATGCGTCGGCATCCTCGGCATGGCGTTTAAGGGAGATTCCGACGACGAACGCGATTCCCTGGCGTTCAAGCTGAAAAGCCTGCTGACAATGAAGGCGCGAGAGGTCTATTGCACTGACCCCTACATAAAGAGAGATTATTTTGTACCCCTGGAGAGAGTTCTTAGCGCCTGCGATATCATTATTCTGGCGGCGCCACACCGGCAGTATAAGAATCTGAAGATTGGAAAGGACAAGTTGATTGTCGATATCTGGAACTTCATAGAAAGGGAAGAGACAATTTCATGAAGGTGCTGATTACCGGCGCGGCTGGTTTTCTTGGAGGCTACCTTGTCGATGAACTGCTGAGTCACGGCCATGAAGTCGTCGGCCTGGACAACTACTCCAAATATGGAAGGGTCACAAAGAGTTACGACTCGCATACCCGTTACCGCTTTGTGGAGGGTGACGCCAAGAATCTTGACCTGCTCAAAGACCTTATTGCCGATTGCGATCAGTTTGTGGCGGCGGCGGCGATGATTGGCGGGATACCGTATTTCCACACCTACGCCTACGACCTTCTGGCCGAAAATGAGAGAATCATGACATCGAGTTTTGATGCCGCCATATGGGCCTGGCAAAAAAAACGATTAAAAAAAATCAACGTTATCTCCTCGTCGATGGTATTCGAGGCGGCGACAACCTTCCCGACACCGGAGGGAGAGCAATTACGGTGTCCGCCGCCCAGGTCGACTTATGGCTTTCAGAAACTGGCCTGCGAGTACTTCGCCAAAGGCGCCCGGGAACAGTACGGGCTGCCGTACACAATAATCAGGCCATTCAACATCATCGGCATTGGCGAAAGAAGAGCCAGAGCAGACAGGGAAATAACCTCGGGGAACATAAAACTGGCGATGAGTCATGTTGTTCCTGACCTGACACAAAAGGTACTGAAGGGACAGGACCCTCTGCACATTCTCGGCAATGGCTACCAGGTAAGGTGCTATACGTATGGCGGTGACGCTGCTATTGGAATACGGCTTTGTATGGAGAGTGATAAAGCGCTGAACGAGGACTTCAATATATCCACTCCCGTACCAACGACGGTTGTGGAACTGGCGCAAAAAATCTGGAGCAAAATAAACGGGGAAAAGCCCTTCCGTTATACAAGTGATAAGCCTTTCGAGTACGACGTGCAGAAGCGTATACCGGACGTTAGCAAAGCCAGGAGGCTACTCGGCTTCGAAGCTAAAACCAGTCTGGATGAGGCGCTTGACGAAATCATTCCCTGGATAAATGAGCAGCTTAAGACTGGCGGAATATGAAATCCGGTTGGCTGGATATTGTTATACCCGTATATAATGAGGGCGCTAATATCCAGAACGTCCTCAACGGCATAGAGGCCAATATCACCGCCCCTCATCGCATCCTTATCGTTTACGATTTCGATGAGGACGACACTCTACCTGCGGTCAGGGATTTCGCGGCCGGGCGACGTGCGCCGGAAATTCTTCCGGTCAAGAATATCTATGGCCGTGGTGCCCTCAATGCTATTAGGACGGGATTCGCCCGGGCTGAAGGTGAAGCGGTACTGGTTACCATGGCCGACTGTTCCGATGACCTCTCCATTGTCGACGCCATGTTCCAAAAAATCCGGGATGGTTACGATGTTGTCTGTGCCTCACGCTATGTCGGAGGCGGGAGACAGCTTGGCGGCCCGAGACTTAAAAAGCTTCTCTCAAGGGTCGCAGGTGTATCTTTGGCCTGGCTTACCGGTTTACCGACCCATGACCCTACTAACAACTTCAAAATATATCGCAAGTCACTGCTGAATAGCATTAATATCGAAAGCCATGGCGGTTTTGAAGTTGCACTGGAAATTACGGCTAAAGCTTATCTAAACGGTTATAAGATAACTGAGATACCAACAATTTGGCACGATAGGACTACCGGCCGGTCAAACTTCAAACTGATCAGATGGCTACCTCACTATTTGCGGTGGTACCTGCATGCAACTGCCAGACGATGGTTAAGATCCAGGAAAGTAACCGAATAAATGTCCGACAGCCCGATTTATCATATTACCGGTCTCAGACTACTACCTTTCTCAGAGGCAGACCGGCATGGCATGAGCACGCGAACCCTATCGTTGGGGCGTTATAAACAAACTGATGAACCAAAAATATATGCCGAAAAACATAGGCAACAGGCTCGCTCCATCTCTGGCTGCACACGCAAAATTAATTAGCGCCTGCTTGCTGGGTGCCATTCTGGTCGGGCGTGCCGTGTACGGAATCTACCTTTTCAATTTCTACGGCCAGTTCTTCATCGCTCAGGGCGATGACATGCTCAGGACTGAAATCTCAGGGAACTGGGCAATTAGCCCTGACATACAGATTTTGTACCGGCATACCTGGACCCCGTTATTCTTCTGGATTACCGGTATGGCCATACGCCTGTACCCGTGCCCCATCACGGTGATGCCCATCGTTAACAGCCTCTTCACGCTGGGCTACCTGACAGCAGCCTATTTTATCTGCCGCCAGCTGAAGGCGGACCGCTGGCTGGCGTTACTGGTGCCGCTGTATCTGGCTTTTGAACCCAAGCTGACCTGGCTCAGTCTTTCCGCCCTTGCCGAACCGCAGGCTATCTTCTTCACCATGCTGGGTATTTTCGGCCTGATGAAGTACCGCAGTCAGGGCTCGTGGCCATGGCTGGTCGGCTCAGCGGCTGGCTTTGCGGCAGCCAGCGCCACCAAAGTAGAGGGGCTTGCCTTTTGCTTGTGCCTTGGACTGCTCATCGCTATCGACATCTTCGGAAAGAGAGAAAAGAAGCTCCTTGCCGCCCGGCTCCTCAGCATCGTGCTGTGCTGCTCCTTCGGTCTGGCGCTCCTTATTGTGCTGTCAGTCAGGACGGGCAGCCTGCCCGTGGGCGAGCAGGGAGAGCTAAGCCTGGCATTCAGAACCTCACTGATACTCGATAAGTACACACCTCTGGAACGCTTTTTGCTATGGCCTAATGAGGTGGCGACGCACTGGCGGCTTGTAACCATGGCCGGGGTAGCGGGACTGGGACTCCTTACCGCGGACCGCTACCGACGCCGCTCTGGTATTGACCTCTGGGTGATGTGCGGCTTCTCCTTCCTCCTGCTCTCTCTAACGACCATTATGGGTTTCGCTGGCAACCAGACGACTCCCGGCAGGACGACTTCGCCTTACGCCGTGATACTGGCGGTGCCGGCGCTCCTG
>DAOUCU010000124.1:0-7594 GCA_034431935.1 Dehalococcoidia bacterium
TCTTCAGGATAGGGATTATTGCCTATAATCTTTTCCTGGCGATGAAACTTTTAGCTTTACCGCCATGGTATCGCACCTTTACCATCTCCACGGTGAGATGGCGGCTTTATCAGGCGGCAGGGGTGGTAGTCAGACATGCTCATCAGCTATTACTTAAGTTGGCCGCTCCAATGAACAAGATAGTCTTATTCTGTAAATTCCGCTTGAGATGCTGCGAGGTAGCTTACGGTTAGGCGGACAATTCATCAGCAGTTAATCAAGTTTTTCTAAGCCCCGACAGCAGGAAGGGGTTTAATATGTCCTTTGGAGTTTAGATGGGGCTGAAAATAGTAAGGCAAAGGCCGGGGAGACCGTGCCTTGACCTCGCAAGGGAGGCTTACATCGATAAAAGGGCAAGGCAAACCAGTAGAAAGGTCAGATTCTCCCACTATTTGACTATTTCTCTTGCCCTAAGTCTTTCAATCGCTGATTTCGGGTCATGCCGGTCCCCGTGACACGAAACCGTGCTACAATCAGAATCGGGTGACCCTTCCGCTACACTACCCAGGCAGAAGTTTACTTTCATCTTGGCCTGATTGTAGCAGTCACAGTCAAATAGTTCGGGGGGTGCGAACATGGCAGATGGCAAGCCGCCTACTTTTCCGCGTACCTACACCATGCGTCTTTGTCCGCCTGACGAAGGGCAGGCCGACAGGAATGGTCTGTGGGACAAGCTCTTCGCGACTCATTACGCAGTCAACGCGGGGGCAAGAGCCTTCGGAGAATTCCTGCTCGATATGCGCGGCGGTCTGAGCCCGGATCTGTCACGTATGGGGCTGGACAGGATCAAAGATGACGCAAAGAGGAGACTGGCACTTGCCGGCAGAAGACGAATGCTTGCTTTGGGCTGGCTGTCCGTAGAGGATGACCACGGCGCCGGCGACCACCCGCATGCCCTGCCCGAATCCTCGGGACAACCCCTGCCGCGTGATGTAGCGGAAAAACTGCTAAGGCAAATTCTGGAAACCAAAGGGGTAACCGACCGGGCAACAGTAGACGAATGGTGTGATGACTGCCTTGGCGCCCTTACCGCGGCGGTACGTGATGACACCGTATGGGTCAACAGGGCCGAATCATACCGGAATCTCGATTCCGGTCCATCACCTGACCAAGCTTTCAAAATACTGGAAAGGCTCCTCGGTAAGAACTTCCTTGATTTATCGCTCGGGAAGGAAACCCGCACGCGCGACAGACACCGCGGCCAATTGGGCACCGACGAAGGGGAAGATGGGGAAGATAAAGAAGAATGGCGGACAACGGCCGCAAGCGGCAACGACCCCAGCGAGAATGCCCGTCAGCTCATCTGCGACCTGTTTGGCACAGGGCAGAAGGGTGACTTTAGGAAGACGGCCGGCTTCGCGGCAAAGGTCAAGAACTGGGTCAACAGTCTCGGTGACTACAAAAATTGCGACCAGCCCAGTCTGGAGAACCGCATCAGGGAGACTTTCAGGAGCGTGTTCAGCGGCGGCGAGTACCCGTCGTTTCCATCAAAGGAACTGAAGAAATCAAGGCCCAAACCGACCTCACTATATCCACAGGAATGCGTGTCCGGGAAGAAACCGGGCAAGCTCGCGAGGCGTGTCCGTAAACTGCTGGTCTACCTTAAAGTATGGGACCAAATGCCCGGCGTTGAAGATGGCACCATCAGAGATAATAGACTGCACGCGCTGGTCAATGAGATTGATAGTGCCTGTGATGAAGAAATCAAGAAGGACCGCACTGACCTCAAGGCCCCGTCCTGGGCGCCTGCGCTACTATCAAGACTCGAAAAAGCCAGCGGGATTAAGCTTGCTTCCAGGCAACAGGGGTCTCCTTCCGCGGGTGAGTTCCGTATACTCTTTGCCGTTCTGGCGGCCCGTCGCCTGAGCCAGACCCAGTCCTGGACAAGGCTGAACGAGATGACAAGGCACGAGGCTCAGTCGGACCTGGATTCCGCCAAATCCGAGATTGACCGACTCGACCCGAAAGGAAAGGCCCGCGGGCTCCTGGAAAGGTGGGAGGACAGGCGCCGGCAGGAAAGCGGCACCCGGGGCGAATACCGCATCACCAGAGCCGCTATCAGCGCGCTGGACGATGTCCTCGAAGCCTGGGCAACGTCAACCGGACCCGAAGAACGCATCGGCCTGCTACCGGAGGTCCAGTCACGCGCCGAGAAATTCGGCGACGCTTCCTTTTTTGAGTGGCTGGCCCGGACGGACAACGAATGCCTCTGGAAACATGCCTCTACCGGAGCAATTTCCGGTGAGATCATCACGAACTGGGTAAAAAAGCGGGAGGCCGAAGCGGCTATCTCCCTGGTCAAGATCCCGCGCTACTGCCATCCCGACCCCTTTCTGCACCCTGTCTGGTGCGAATTCGGAAACTCGAAGCCAGACGTCCGGTACTTCTTGAGAAATGAACTCGGTCAGACAAATAAAAGACGGAAGAATTCACAGCATTCAGAAGACCTGCGCAACGTTGAACTCCTGCTCGTGAACGACCGGTCCGGCACGGTGGGAATGGAAAGGTTACGATGGGCTTCGGACCGGCTCTGGAAGGACCTGGGGGTCGCCGCCACGCAAAGCAGTGATGCTCTCGCGCGGAACGACCGACTCAGCCGGGCGGCGCTGGGCCTCAGTACCGGCTCCTACCGACCAATCTACCCGTTTACCGGACAAGCCAAGAAATGGAACGCTCGCCTGCAGGTCGACCGGAACGCGCTCGAGGAGCTGCGCGGCCTCTGGGATAACCGCACCAGGAAGTGGACCGATGAAGGCAGGCGGGCACATCAAGTCCGCTGGTTCCTGTCTTTCAGCCCTGACCTTAAAGCGAGTGCCGGCCCTTGGCACAGGTTTGTCGAAAACAACAGGGACATTCTTAATGACTTGTCCACAAGACCCTACAAAGACAAGAAAACTGACGAACTCAGGGTGCCCCTGCCCTGGGGAAAACTTAACAGGAAGGAAAACCGTAAGGGACGGGCCCAGCTGGTTCTATGTCGCCTCCCCGGTCTTAGAGTGCTTTCAGTCGACCTCGGCCACCGCCATGCCGCCGCCTGCGCTGTCTGGGAAACCCTGAGCACCGCCCAGATTAACCAGCTGTGTTACCAACATCACCAACCGCCTCCCGGCCCGTCATCCCTGTACCACGTATATGAGACCAGCATTCCGGACACTGACGGTTGCACCGGCGAGGTCAGAAAATTAAAACGATTAAAACCGAAGCAATTCATATATCGCCGCATCGGGCCTGACCGGGTCAACGGCAGGGAGCACCCGGCACCATGGGCGCGTCTTGTCCGACAGTTCGTGATACCGCTGCAGGGAGAAAAAGACGAACCCCGCTGGCCAACCGAGGAAGAGAAAAGACTTGCGCACACCCTGCGCCTGACCCTCGAGTTACCGGAATCAAAGGTGGAAAGACCCGTGCGTTTCGACGAGCTCATGTCAGGTATCATTGATATGCTTGAAAGGGGAATAGACCGTCACAAGAAGGCATCGCGCGTTGCCTACAACCTGACCGCCCGGGAGATAGTCGAACCCGGGGGAAAGCTGGTACCTGTTGATGGGACCGACCGTTACGAAGTGATATCTTCAGCTCTGAAAGACTGGTACTCTCTGGCATCTTCCCCCGGCCTGTACAGCAACTTCGCTCGGGAAATCTGGAATGCGAAATGTGCCGGGCTGAAAGGCGGCAGACCGGTGCCGGCTGAGACCGCGGCGGACGAACCTGAGAAGGTTTCGTTTAGCGATTTGGCGAAGGGGCTGGCTGAATCCGAACACCTCACCCGGGAACTCCATGATCTATGGGCAGGAAAATGGCATGAGAACCAGCCGAAGTGGCGCCCGCTGCTGAAAGAAATACGCCGCCGGCTTGTCCCGTCGTCCGGGTTTGCCAGAAACAACAAACGGCTTCTTCGGCACGTTGGCGGCTTGAGGCTTGACCGCATCACACTCTTCCAGCGTTTTCACCGGCTCCAGCTTTCCTACCGTGACTGTCCGCCTCCTGAGGAATCCGGTATCAAGAAAGGCGCTGAAAACAGTACGCACGAGCACTTTGGACAGCGCCTGCTGGACGATATCGACCGGATGCGGGAAAATCGCGTTAAGCAGCTGGCCAGCCGCATCGTAGAAGCGGCCCTCGGTATAGGACGGGAGCCAGCAGACAGTAAACGCAGGCGGGAGCAGACCCCGGGCCGGGGGGACCATGCGCCGTGCCATGCCATTGTCATCGAGAACCTCGCTTACTACCGACCGTCAGAAGAGCAGACCCGGCGGGAAAACCGCCAGCTTATGAGCTGGTCTTCAGCCAGGATTCGAAAGTACCTGCAGGAAGCCTGCCTCCTCAACGGGGTTCTGTGGTACGAGATATGGTCGGCCTATTCTTCCCGGCAGGACTCCCGCACCGGCGCATTCGGTCTGCGGTGCCGGGATATCCCGGTAGCCAGTTTCGTGGACCCGCAGGGCTTCCTCAGGGACCATTTACGGCGCGTAAAGCTTGCTAACAGTCCCGAAGCCACCATGCTGCGCGAACTGGAGGCCAGGTGGAATGCGGCAACCCGCGTCTGGAAAGTGTCCCCGGACGAGGCCTGGCAGCTCAGCGACGACGGGAGGAGATGGGCATGGGCCGGGCCGAAACCACAGATGGTTGGCGACAGGCGAAAGGTGCCCGATCCCGTGCGCATACCCTGGCGTGGAGGAGAGATTTTCGTTTCCAGCAATGAAAGGTCACCCGCTGCAAAGGGTGTCAATGCCGATATGAACGCGGCGGCCAACCTTGGGCTACGTGTTCTTTTAGACCCGGACTGGCCGGGGGCGTGGTGGTACTGGCCGGCGAGATTGACCGGTAAAGGGCGTGTACCCGTTGATGAAACGTGCAAAGGTTCGGCTTGCTTCCCCGCCGGTTATGAGATAGAAACAGGGGAGAGCAAAGAAGAAACAGTTAATCTCTGGCGTGACATCACGTGCGCCTCTATCGAGAGCGGCGGGTGGCAGGAATACGCCGGGTACAGCGCCCAGCGGCGGAACGCCGTGATCAACATTCTGAGGAAACATAACGGACTCTAGTTGCTGGTTCTCAAATGCCGGATGAACAGCTGTGGTCCACCCGTCTCATAGCAGAGTATGCTTACTGCCCGCGTCTTTTCTACCTCGAGCAGGTTGAGGGAATAGACATCCCGTCAGCCGACACTGCGGAAGGAGACTACATCCACCGGCGGGTTGCCCATCCGGGTCAGCCGCTGCCGGATGACGCCGAAACCCCAAAGAAGGTCAGCAGTCTTACCATAACCAGCCGCGAGCTCGGCCTCACAGCTACAATTGACCTGACGGAAATATCAGGCCATAACGCTGTCCCTGTAGAATACCGCAGGGGTCGGCCGCGGAAGCTATCAACCGCTTCAGAGACAACAGCGGAAAATGGCGGCGAACGTCAGGTAGTTGAGCCATGGCCAACCGACCGCATCCAGATTGGTCTCCAGTGTCTTCTGCTTGAAGAGCATGGCTACAAGGTTGAGTCCGGCATCATATACTACGCGGCCGAGAAGCGCCGCCTTGAGATAAAGTGGGGTAGCAATCTCAGGGCAGAAGCACTCTCCACGCTTAAGGAAGCTCAGGCCTGCGCCGGGGGACCGCGGCCGCCGCCTCTGCTGAACAGCCATAAATGCCCGCGTTGCTCGCTTCAACCCTTCTGCCTGCCCGATGAGATCAATTATGAGCGGCCAATCGGAGCCCCGGAAGACACATCGCCGCGCCGCATCTGGCCACCACGCGAAGATGGCATACAGGTGATTGTCCAGCAAGAAGGGACACGACTTGGAATCGCCGGTAAATGCATCAAAATCGAAGAGGGAAATGGGAAGTTATTGAAGGAGATACCCATCACCTCGGTGGAAAGCCTTACGCTGGTTGGATATGTTCAAATATCAACCCAGGCGCTCCATCGGCTCGCGTCCCGCGGTATTCCAATAGCCTACCTCTCTTCCTCGGGACGGCTGGTTGCCATGGTCGACCCGCTGGACTCTGTCAGTGCCAACGTAAGACGGTCACAGATCAAGATACTGGAGCAACCTTCAAAATGTCTTGAGCTGGCAAGTGCCCTCGTCTCATCCAAGATCTTGAACCAGCGGACAATATTGATGCGAAACCATCCCAATCTTCCGGATGGCGTAGCAGAAGACCTCCTCGGGAGCGCCCGCGTTGCCGGCGAAGCCGCATCCATCGAGTCCGTACGCGGTGCGGAAGGGCAGGCGGCGGCCGTCTATTTCGCACACTTCCACGGCCTGTTGAAGGAACCTTTCGCTACGCTTTTCCGGAAGAACGGCCGCCGGCGCCGTCCGCCACCTGACCCGGCGAACTGCTGTCTCTCCATGGCTTACACCATGCTGACACATGAATGTACTGCAGCCCTGAGACTGGCGCGTTTGGAGCCGTCCATCGGCATCTTTCACGTCTCGAGACCGGGCCGTCCGGCTTTGTCCCTCGACCTGATGGAACCATTCCGTCCCTTAATTGCCGATTCCATTACCCTGATGGCTCTCAATCGAGGCGAACTGACCGAAGGTCACTTTCAGAGCACCGCCGCCGGTTGTCTTCTTACTGACACCGGACGGCGTATTTTCTTTGATCTCTACAACAGACGCATGGAAACAGAAATCACCCATCCCGTATTCAAATACCGGTTAAGCTATCGCCGCATGTTAACGTTACATTCGCGGATGATTTCGGCCTGGATGGTAGGCGATATATCCTCCCTGTCATTCCTCACCACGCGTTAGTTTCGCAAAAATGAGGCGCTGTTACCTGGTTTGCTACGACATCAGAGATCCGAGGAGACTTCACCGGGTCTTCAAAATGATGAAGGGCTACGGGGAGCACTGGCAGCTCTCGGTCTTCTTCTGCGTGCTAAAAGAAATCGATCGCGTCAGAATGCAGGCCGACCTCGAATCAGTGATGAATCTGAAAGATGACCAGGCCCTGATCATCGATATGGGGGCCAACGAACAGGCGGCTCGCAGGCTTGTGGCCGTAATCGGTAGCAGATTGCCAGAGACACCTGATGGGGTTCTGGTCATTTGACTGCTAACTGCGCCGCTGGGAACTATGGTATAATTATGGGGTCACCAGCGGGTGACGCGAATTCCGGCGTTGTGTCTTCCCATTTAATTGGATTTGCGTCCGGGGTCGGTTAACAACCTGATATTAGGAAGGTCAAGGTCAGCGGTGGGATTCTGCGGTCGCAAGGGTGCTGAGGGGGCAGGCGAAGCGGCGCTCGCCTTACGAGCGGGCGTGCCCGATTAACAGTATATATCTTGGGTCGGGGCCAGAAGGGAGCAGCCTATCCTTGAACCACTTTTTTGCCAATGCTCGCAAAACAACCGGTCCGACAATCGCGGCGCAAAGCTCAACACGATTGTGCTGTGGGCTACCTTCCTGAATCAGGGACCACCGACTGACACGGGTCAACTCCGAGTGACTTCAACGCAGACTGTGTCGGCTACCTTCCTGAATCAGGGACCACCGACTGACACTCATCTCAGCCTCCTAGCTCGCGCCCATTGATATCGGCTACCTTCCTG
>DAOUCU010000125.1:0-8412 GCA_034431935.1 Dehalococcoidia bacterium
AGTAGCGGCAGTTTCTTCTCGGCTTTGTAGTTTTCCCAGAGCTCCAGCCATTTCTGATTGGTCGGCGATACGGTTATTTTTTGGGAGTCGGCTTTGGCGATGGCCTCATTATATGCCTTCACGTACGATGCACAGAGGTCGTAATTGTACTGACTGCGCTTCTCGTGGGCGTCAGTCCAGACGCCTTTCTCTACGAGAAACTTCTTTAGACCCGGGTGGACCGGAAAATATATTGTTTTTAGCCCTTCCTTAACGCTGTCCAGCGTCATCCAGCGGTTTGTCTCGTGGGTATCTTTGTAAAGACTGTAGTTCTGGTCGAGCCACTTGCAGATCTGGTATATCAGTTCGGTATCAGTTTCACTGGAAGCGAAGAGCCAGCGATAGCTCGACATGACCCATGTGCCTTTAATAGAATCCGGAGCGTTTTCAACAGGGCCAAGGTCGTACAGAGGGCCAATAGCCGTAAAGCGCTTGGCGCCCTCGGGGTCTTTTTCCGGGTTCATATCGATGAACCGTGCACCTTTAGGACCTGCCACGGCTTCGTAAACATACGGTCCCGACGGCGGACAGAAGACAAGGTCGGCACGACCGTCAACCACAGCACGAGCGGCGGCGGTGGTATCACCAGCTTCAACCCACAGAACATCGTCTTCTTTAAGACCGGCCCAGTTGAGAAGCGCTAAGTAGGGATTCATCATACCGGTTGTCTTACGTGAGATCCCCATTTTCATACCGGGTTTGATATCCCGCGGAGTCTTGATAGTGGAGTCACCCCGTACCATAAAGCCGGTACTGCCGTAGGACGATGTGTACACCAGCATTGGAATGAATGGACCGCCATCGCGGACAGCATACTCTTCAAGCCCCATAACGGCGTTGGCGACGGCTGAAGCGGAAAAATCGGCGAAGGCGAATTTTCTCTCCTTTAGCCCCCTTGTGGCCATAACGTAGCTGTCTTCAGACTGCACCCTTACCAGCATGCCTGTTTTAGATTCCATTACCGAGGCGATGCTTACCAGCTTTACCTGCCCGGATGAACCCATGCCAAGAATATGTATGGCATTGGGCCATTTCCAGGCGGTTGGTTGTGGAGTTTGAGGGGAGGTGGGGGTCGGGAAAACACCAGTGGGTGTAGGACTCTGGGGTGTTGGTTCGCCGGCACAACCGGTCAGGATCACACTGGCAACTAGGATTGCCGTAGCTGCTACCACAATGAGTTTCTTCAACCATCTCCACATTTCCCTGTCTCCTTATCCCTATTATTGGAGAATCATACCATTTCGTCCGTTTTGCCAGAACAAAAGAGCCTCAAAACTGGGCGACTAATGTCTTTAAGTTTTGGACAAAGAAATCCCTGACTACCGGGTTCTCAGCCAGATTATCAACCACTTCAGCCGGGAGGCCAATTTGAGACTTCCACGACTCGGGAACATCGCCCATTACATCTAACGAAATATGCTCGCTGGTCGTGAGCATCAGGGAGATGAAACGGACCTTCTGACATCCGGACCCTCTGATGTCAGCGACAAGCTTCTCCGTACCGGGTGGCCCGTGAATAGTGCCGCAATAAACATTACGGTAATGCTGTCGCAGGTAGTTGTCCAATTCGATGAAGCAGTTGTTGTATTCGAAATCCTTGAGTACCCCATGACCAACAAGAACCGTAGCGGTGTTATTACCGTCGGCGAAATCCTTTTCGAGTGCCCTGATGATGGCTATCCGGTTTTCCGGTATCGATAGGAAGGGCATGGCAAACTTCAGGTCGATTCCTCGTCTGTCGGCCTCGAGCGCGTCCTTTGAGAAACTGCTTTCGTGCATCATCAGCAACTGGACGGCGGCCTTGTTTACGCCCCATTCCGATAGCGCTTTGAACAATTCGCCAGCGCCGAACATTGGGATAGCCCGGGCAAAGAAGAAGTTCTGCCCCTTACGCTTCAGAGCTTCAATCATGAATTTGGCCTGGAAGGCCCAGCAGACATCGTAGTCCGGAAAGGAAGTGCGAAAGAGTGTGTCCAGGTTCTCAAGGGCTTTCTGTCCGGCAGGGTCAGGACTGCCATCGGCAACCAGAACAATTACCGGCTTGTTGGGATCGGCACGAAGCACAAGGCCCCGAGGTGGTTTGCCGGGATGAAGTTTTTCCCACTTGGCGAGTAGGGCACGCTTGGTCTCTCGCCGTGACTCGTCGGGTTTCGGAGCGCCTACGGCACAAACATCAGCGCATTTTGGTGAATCGTTAGCACCGACACACTCGGTGCAAAGGTCATGGTTGATGACGAAGTGACCGGAGCCTTCGCTGATTGCCTGATTGGGACACTCCGGCTCACAGGCACCACAGCTCAAACACTCATCAGTTATCTTGTAAGCCATTTTAATATGCTCCTCTAATAACTCGGGGCCTATCTCGAGGTGGTTGGGACTACGAGTTTGGCGGCAATCCGGGGCAGGTCAGCCTTAAGGCGCTCCAGATTGTCGGCTACGACGTCCTGAATCATACCGTGCAGGTGGTTGTCAATTATCCATCTATATAAGGTGTCGGTCTCTTTATCATCCAGCATGCGCGCTGGCGGCAGGGTCCGGCGGCCAAAGGCCCGGTACTCGGCACTGTGTGCGTAGAACGCTTGGTCCCAATACTCATTGTACATGGCATTTCCATCACCGCCTTCAAGCGATTTTTTAATTGCCTTGCCAGCAATATAGCCGCAGCCGAGTGCCCCTTTGATAGCGGTCTCGGCATAGGCGGCATTATCACCAACGCAGATAATCTTGCCGCGGGCCGGTTTGTCCACATTGGGGAGCAGGGCCATATTACATGCCAACTTACCAATTATCTTCGAACGTTTAAACCATGATGCAAATGGCGACCTGTTCATGATACGGTCCATTAGGTCAGTCAGGCTCTCCGGACTGCCGATGGGGACTGATATCTGGATCTGATAAGTATCATGGGGCCATAGACCCAGAGATACCTGGCCTTTGTGAATACTGGGTATAGCCAGCTTAAGGAATCGCGATTCCGGGTATGGGGCGTCGATACGGTCAAGAGCGTACCCGAGGAACTTCAGTGGCGGTGGGCCGGTCCGTCCTTCATTGAAGCCGAGCTTCTCAAGCAGGGGAGAAAAGGCTCCATCGGCGATCACGGCGCGCTGGGCCAGTACTTCAGACGTCGTATTGCCTGTCGCCAGTGAACATCTCACTCCGTCTGGCTCTTCAATGACATCGTTACATTTGGTTCCGGCGCGCACCTCACAGCCTGCCTCAATGCATTCGTTAAGGAGTCCAGCCAAAAGGGCTTCCTTATCGATGCAATAACCATATGTATCATCGTTGGTGGGGAGCGTGCCGTAACTGTACCCGGATGGTGATATCCATACTTCGTTGTGATAGGTGCGCAGCCCACCATGATAGGGAATCGTCACATCAAGGTTCTTAAGGTGGATGATATGCTCGCCAAGGTCGGTCTCGAATGTTACGCGCACCTGGTTAATGACCTTGTCCTTTGGCAAATGGTCAGAACTGAAGCCGCCGGGACCGAGGCGCATAAGCATACTGCAGAGGCGTTTTATTTCGGGAATATTCTGTTTTCTCTCAACGACAACTACTTTTAGCCCTTCGCGGCACGCGGTTCTGGCCGTCATCAGCCCTGCGGGTCCGGCGCCAATGACGATTAGATCGTACTTCACATAACCCTCCTTAGGCTATCGTATTACCCTTCGTGTTTTGCCTCAATTTGGCACTCAGAACACAAAGACCACAAGACGGATTGATTGCGTGAATGGGGTATGGGTGGTTTCAAATTCTGGTATCGGGACATTTAACGACCTCGATTATCGAACTCGATAATACCATGTTAGCCAACCGATTGAATCATGTCAAGTCCTTGCGGGACGTGAACTGGCAGGTGGTGTGAATAGCTGTGCCATGTTGATTACCAGGGGTATCAATGCTATCTTGTTGTAGTAATGCGAATCGCCTTGCGTCAGTCGGGACAATGCGAAAGGAGAGTTGGCGATGAAGAAGGGTTACGTTGCTCTGCCCGAAGGTCAAATGCACTATCGTGCTGAAGGCGAAGGTGAGCCGCTTTTGCTTCTGCATCAGGCGCCGCTGTCAGGCGTGGAGTTTGAGGACATCATCCCTTTGCTCAGCCGTGATTTCATGGTTGTTGCTCCCGACCTGCCCGGGCATGGTCAGTCCGATGACCTAGCGCGTGAATACGGGGTCGAGGACTATGCCCGGAGTGTGGTCCATTTGATGGATGCGCTCGGGATCAAGAAAACAAACCTAGGTGGCAACCACACAGGTTAGGCAGTGTCTATGTCAATCGCTGTTGATTATCCAGACCGTGTCAAGAAGCTAATACTATCTGGTGAAAGTCTCATCGGCACCACCGAGATAACTGCCTTTCTGAAGACGTTGGAAAGTCGGCCGATGTCGCGTGACATTCCGATGGATGAAGCAGGCCGTTTTCTCGTGGAAGCATGGGAAAGGTACAAAGCACTGGCCCCAACGGCGCCGCTCGACGTCCGGTTCAAGCCTTTCGTAGTCGGTCTGGCGGCACGCGCGCGCCGCTATGATGCCCATCTGCCTGTGTTCAAATGGATGGCAACGGAGGACAGGCTGCCGAAAATCAAGGTACCGACGCTGATATTCAGCGGCGATAAGGACATTTTCTTCAATCGTGCGGTTATGCTGGCGGCTGGCGAGCGTATTCCGGGTTGTCAGGCGGCCATTATCCAGGGTGGGGGCGCGATGGTATGCTTTGAAAAGCCGAAGGAGGTGGCCGAGGTGTTCCTTAAGTTCTTGAAGGGATAAGGTCTTACGGTCAGATGAAATACCGCGGAGACTTAGTACTTTCCTAGTTTCCTGCTTCAATCAATTTTGCCAGACTTATGCGGAGCGCCTCGTTGGTGCCTTCATATATCGTGGTTACTCTGACATCACGATAAGCTTTCTCAACTGGAGTTGCTTTAGTATAGCCGGCGCCGCCAAAGATTTGCAGTGCGTCATTCACCACCTTCGTTGCAGTCTCAGTGGCGAAAATCTTGACGGCCCGGGCGAGTTTGACATCCATGACGTCATGGGTATCGGAGTAGGAAGCCGTACGCCATATCAGTGCCCGTGCCGCCTCAAGCCCGGTGAACATATCGGCAATCTTGTTCTGGATGAGCTGGTACTGGATGATTGGTCTCTCAAGTACAATCCTGGTCCTGGCGAACTCTACTGCCGCCTCGTAGGCGGACCTGGCGATGCCGATGGCGATGGCGGCAACTGCAGAATCATGGTCATAGGTGACCGTACGTTTGCCTCCGGTGAGCATGTTCCTTGCGGGCACGCGAACGTCTGAATAGCTGAGCGATGCGGTGCTGGACAACCGGTGGCCCATTTTGTCCTCCTCGCCGACAACTTCGAACCCGGGCGTTCCCGCCGGTACGATGAAGATGCCCCAGGAAGCTATTCCGACCTTGGTCATGTCAGCGCGGCAGAAAGTCATTACCCAGCGGTTGAACGGCAGGCCGGCGTTACTGCAGAAGACTTTTGAGCCGTTGATGACCCAGGTGTCTCCATCCCGCCGTGCCGTCGTCCTGTAGACAAAAGTCAGAGGGTCAGTTATCTGGGTGCTGGTAGTCCCGCCGTCTGGCTCAGTGGTAGTTATGGCAGTAACTCCAGCCTCAGGCCCCATAATTGGCTTAATCCATTCCAGAGCCTGGTCCTCACTGCCCAGATTGTAAAGGAAAGTGAGTGCGATGTTATTCACGTGCCAGGTCAAGGCATAGCCCGGGTCACCGGCGGCCAGTTCTTCCAGGATAAGGCAGGTGGTAACGGCATCAAGCCCCAATCCCCCATGCTTCTCCGGTATGACCATCTTGTGCAGGTCGAGCTCAAAGCCCTTCTTAATAAGATCAAGGGGGATTGCTTTCACCGGCTCGACCTGGCGGTCAAAAGATTGGGCCACCGGCTTGATTTCTTTCTGGGCGAGGTCGCGTGCCATGGTTCGAAACATCATCTGGGTTTCGGTAAGTTCCAGATCCATTGCTTGAATCCCTCGGCTAGCTATTTGATCGGCAGTATTATAAATAAAACTCCACAGGTGCGCCATGTGGTAAACTACTCGCGCTTAAACGAGGTGGATAAATGCACCGTTTCTACTCGGTTGAGCCTGTATCCGGTGATAGAATAAGTATCAGCGACCCTCAGCAGGTTCACCAAATACGCGATGTACTTCGTATGAAAGAAGACGAGCGATTAGCCGTTTTTGATGGAACTGGTAAGGAGTATATCGCAGAAATTGATTTCATTGACCGAGAGCGGGTGCAGGCAAGAGTGGTAGAAACACGCGCTGTTCAGCCAGCTGAAGGTAAGCTTGCTGTCGCCTGCGCTTTGCCGAAGATGGGGCGGATGGATGAAATTGTTGATAGTCTCACCCAGATTGGCGTGGATGTGATCATACCGATGGTCACCAAGCGGACCGTAGTAACACTGGATCAAGTCGGCAAAAGGGCACGTCTGACCCGGTGGCGAAGAATTGCCGTCAGCGCTGCCAGGCAGAGTCAGAGGTCAACTGTGCCGGATATACCGGAGGTGATGACTTTCGACGAGGTTCTTAAGCAATCGTCTCAATATGTCCTGCGGTTAATTGCCGCCCTGTGTGAGGGGACCAGACCAATCCATGATGCGGTTAACATGGCCATCAAGACTCGTACGCTAGTGTTGATCGGGCCTGAAGGCGATTTCACACCACAAGAGGTAGAGGCGGCCACACAATCTGGTTTCACGCCAGTGTCGCTCGGGGAAAACGTTCTTCGTGTAGCCACGGCGGCGATAGCCGTCGCCGCTTACATTAAGCTGTCTGCCCCTCCGGTCAAATGACGGTTATTCGGCCGTCGTACGGGCCGTGCCTGCCTCTTATAAACAAAATATTGAGACTGCGTCTGTTGCATCTGAGGAAAATCGGCTCGAGACCGGTTATGCGAATTGAAGCCCGGATTCACGTCTGCGGCCATGGAGTCCAATAGTAGGCGGCCGTGGACAATTAACGGTGCCCACCGCCCCGATCGGGGGGCAGGACTTGAACCTGTGACCTTCTGTGTACAAAACAGGCACTCTAACCGCTGAGCTAACCGCTTCGTCTCAAATCCATTTGTGCGGAAAGTAGCTTTGCAAGAATGGCTAGAGTCTAAGCTTCTATGGCCTCAGAAATAGAAGGGCTCGAGTCGGCAGGTTCTGCAGGCCGCTGTATACTCCGAGCGCCTCTTTGGCAGCTCCTTTCTTTGTCAATTGTCGGTAGGTAAATGGGGTTCAGGGTTGTGTCAGTGTTATCGGTTTCGTCAGGAGACTAGACCGGTCTAGTCTGCTTTAAGAGGATTGCGTCGTGGTAAAATTGAACATGACTCGGGTGCTATGTTCTTATTGTCTGCTGAACGTCTGCAATAAAGGGTCGGGAATCAGCAAATTGCTTCATAGTTGGGGGAGACAGCTAATTGCTCAAGGAACTCAGAATTAAGGATCTGGGTATTATCGAGTCTATTGATTGGTCGCTTGAAGACGGTCTTAACGTTATCACGGGAGAGACCGGTGCCGGTAAATCGCTGGTTATCGACGCTATCGAAGCTCTGGTGGAGGGCAGGGTCGCTGACGAAGATGTCAGGTACGGTTCTAGAGAGACACGGGTGGAGGGAGTTTTTACCGTACGTGGCACAGGCGATTCCGAGCTGGCGGAGTTCCTTGCAGAAAAAGGGCTGGCCGATGAGAGCGGAATACTGGTTGTAAGCTGTGATGTTCGACGTCAGAGTCGGGGCACATTTCGAGTTAACGGGAAAGCAGTTCCACGGAGCGTTTTCCGGCAAATAACGAGTATGCTTGTCGATGTACACGGTCAGAGTGAGCATCTTTCGCTTCTGGACAAACGGACTCACATTGGCTATCTCGATGCTTATGCCCGTACTGACACTGCCCGTGAGACTTTTCAGACGTTGGCCATTAGGCTAGCGGCCATCGAAGAAGAGCTACAGGAATTGATGGCACTGGATAAGGAGCGGGTACGGCGTGAAGAGTACCTGCGCTACGAGATAGCGGAGATTGAACGCGCTGGGCTCAAGGTAGATGAGGAGGAGGAACTTGAGCGGGAGCGACAGGTGCTATCTTCGGCTGAGGAGCTGAAGGCACTGTCTTACCAGGCCTACAAAGCGTTGCGTAGTGAGGATATCAGCCCAGACTTTGGAGCAGCTCTCGACCGTATTATGGAAGCTCGCCGCATTGTCAAGAGGCTTGCCCAGGTGGATCCAAGACTCGCCCCTCAGGCTAGGAGGCTTGAAGCGTCGGCAATTGAACTGGAAGAGGTGGCACGGGAGTTGTATGCCTACAGCGAAACTATAGAATATGAACCGGAGCGACTTCGGGCCGTCGAGGCCCGCCTGG
>DAOUCU010000126.1:0-1621 GCA_034431935.1 Dehalococcoidia bacterium
CGAGACATTGCGCTTATCGGTGAAACTCATTATCCTGCTCTTTTGATTCTTCAGAAGTTGTCCCAGCGGCTCGCCGCTCCCCGTCTCCGAAAGGTCGATAAGAAGCTGGAGGGACCTCATCAACGGGAGCTCGATGCGCCCGCGGGAGTTTCTCATCTTTTCGTACTCCGGCCTGAGCCCCACCGGCAGAAGACCGGTATCCAGGTCTCCGGTGAGAATACCGTGGGCCAGCTTCAGCCGGAGCTGCATCAGCAGTTCGGTGGCCCGGTACAGGCGCGCCACGGCGTCGTCAAACCGGGTGGTTGCGGCACAGCGTTCGGCGTTGAGCAGAAGGTCCTCGACGAGTTCGTAGCCGTGGCCCTTAGGCTTCGCGGCCAGCCCATCGAGACCCTCGCCGTAGGCCGGGTCAAGCCTCCGCCGCGACCAGATGATGGCCTCGAGAAAGGCGCGGCGCTTTACCTCCAGGCCCCTTCGGGCGGTGAGGTTTCGCCAGGCCCCGGCATGGTCAAAATTATCCCAGGCGGCATACGCCGTGGCCAGGGTCAGCCAGTGCTGGAAATCAGCGCTGCGCCGGCTTTCGATGCCGGGCGTGGCAAGGACCGTACGGCACACCTCGGCGGCCGCGGCGTAATCGAAGCGTTTGAATGCGGATGCTATCATGTCACGGTAGCGGTCAACGAGAATACCCGCGGGTAACATGATGCGGACGGACTCCGTACCCTGAAGAACCTGTACCAGGTCGCGGCGTTCGCCGCTAACGATGCTCAGTAATATATCATTGCGGCCCGCGGCGGCAATCGCCAGGCCGGCGCTCATTGACTTGGTGCCGCCGGTAAAATCGGCGATAATCTCCGCATCCAGGTTTTCAGCGCGGACTCTGGCCAGAAGGTCGGCGCACACCCGGTAACAGCAACTGACATTATCAAAATCCCTGATTTTTATGACCTCGTGCTCGGGCGTCCGGTCTGGCAGTCCTTCGCAGTGCAGGCCGTCGAGGATGCCCCGTATCTGGGTGTAGCTTCCGTGCGTGCCGGGGACATCATCGGAGCAGACAAACCAGACCTTTTGCGGCCGGCTCTGGACTATTGACCGCCGTACCGGCGGGGCACTTCCGCCGACGGTGGCGATGAGTATCCTCACAACGTTCCTCCCTGTAAGATCGGTTTTCAGGGCCGGTCGGGCAAAACAGCGGGCACGGGCAGGGCAAATCCGTACTGGACGACCTCCGGGCGCTGAAGTGAGAGGCCGGTGACGGCGCGACCGTAATATTCGCGCACCGGCGAATCGTAAAAGCACGAGCCAGCTTCCAGCATGATCAGCGGCTTCTTGAACGGGTCCCCACCAACCGCATACTCTTCTCCCAGTTTGCCGTACTTGACCAGCACCCGCCACCAGCCGCGCACCGGGTCGCCGGCGGCAGGGACAAAATTGGACAGGCTGATGAAACCGTTGGCCGCGGCGGGCGTGGTAAACCCGGGGAATGGCTCGACCACCGCCTTCAATACCCGTCCGTAACCGACCGTCCTGCGCTTGCCGTAGCCGCTTGCCGTGAGGTAAGCAGTAAAGAAATCCCGGACATTATCTGCCCATTCCCCGGAGACTTTGAGGTACACGGTTACCA
>DAOUCU010000127.1:0-2058 GCA_034431935.1 Dehalococcoidia bacterium
TCCGGGCTGGTGAAGAGATGCCGCCGTTGAGGCAGTTCTTCACAGGGTTCCGGCTGTCGCTCCTGCTGACCACGCTGGCCTTTCTGCTGTGGAGCCTTGGACTGGCGTGGTCAGACCTTAATATCGGCCGGTACGGGCTTGTCTCAAGCTACTCACCGCTGTTCTTCTTATCCCTCGGTATCCTGACCGTCGCCGCCGCGGTACTCTGGGTTTCCCGTGAAAACCATCACTGGCTATTGGGACTCCAGCTTACCCTCCTCCTCGTCAGCCTCTACCTGACACCGCAGGTCATCGAGGGAACCACCCGCTTCCCCGCCGCCTACCAGAACTACGGTTTTATTGAGTATATATTACGCAAAGCGCGGCTGAACCCCCTGCAGGTATGGTACCACGGCTGGCCCGGTTTTCCCCTGCTGTTTACGGCTGTTTTCCAGATAACGGGCATCCAGAGTCCTTTAGTTGTCATGGGCGTCTTTCCGGCGGTGATTGAAGCCGTCTATCTTCTGCCGCTATTTCTCATCTACCGGACGGTTACCGGCGGTGTTGATAACCGCTGGTGGGCGGTCGCTTGGATATTTTTGCTGATTAACTGGACCAACCAGGACTACTTCTCGCCCCAGGCGATAGCCTACCTCTTCTTACTGTTGCTTGTCGCCATACTGCTGAAAGAATTTAAGTCGGGAACTTCAGGCACCGCCGGGATTATCCTGCTGGTGGTCCTCCTCGCCGGAATCACTCTCACCCATCTGGTCACAGCTGTGGTAGCTCTGGTTTTGACAGCCGCGCTGTCTCTTGTCTGGAAACGCCGCGACTTCAGCATCACGGTACTGCTGGCCATCTTCATCGGCGCCTGGACGTTATACGGCAGTGTCTTCCAGCTCAGGGTATTTCTTCCCCGCTTCGTTGAGGAAGCTTTCCGCGCCGACCTGAGTTTCTTCTATACCTACCTGTTGCGGTTTGAGGAAACAAGCCCGGAGCATGCGGCCATCAACAACCTGAGGGTAATGTTCACCGGGCTCTGTCTCCTGATGGCATTGCTCGGCTTCGCCCTGATGAAAGGAGAAAGGCGCCTTTCCCGCAGCAATGTTTCCCTGATAGCTATCATCATCGCGCCGGTGCTTCTAATGCCGATGTTTGTCTACAGCGGCGAGTTCGTCATTAGAGTTTACCTGATGCTCCTCCTCCCGGCAGCCTACTTTGCCGGCAAACTGCTTACCCGGAAAACAACAGCCGTACTGCTTACGGCACTTCTGATTGTGCTGGTACCGTTCCATGCGGTCGTTCACTACGGAAACGAGATCATCGAGCGCGTCCCGGAAACGGAGGTCCAGTTCAGCCGGTTCTTTTTTGACCATGCCAGCGGCGGAAGGCTGATTGCGCTGGTACCGCCGGTGCTCTTTCACGGGATTGAGAAATACAGCCACTATGCCACCTATGCTTATACACCTGACCCCGAGTTCGGCCGCCTCAGGCTGGCGGCGGCCCGGGTGTTGGCGCCGGAATATCCGGCACTGTATTTCGAAACCTGCCGCCGGCTGTACCATGTTTTCGATTACGGCTGGAACGACCCGCGGTTCCTTGCAGAGACCGTGGACTGGGTAGAAAACTGGGACGGGTATAACCTCGTCTACAGCAACGGCGACGTTAATCTGTACATCTGGATGCAGGCCGGTCGTTAGCCCGGCTGGTGCTATGGCTCAAGCCCGGTCATCGCAACAACTTCGACCGCGAGGTTCATCAATTCCATCCTGTCGCCATACAGCCCAGGTCCCAGTACCGGCCGCTGTTTGCCTGCATCGTTATCCGGGGGATAAGAAATGGCCGGGGTAAGTGGATTCACGTTTACGGCAGGCAGGACAGGAGGCCCGCTCGAAAAGGCGGGCCTCGTTGCTGAACTGAAGATTCTCTTTACAGCCCCAGCGCCTTCATCAGCTTCTCGCGGTGTTCCTGAGGCGTTCCCAGCATCATCTCGGCGGTCTTGGCGCGGCGGATGAAGAGCTGGAGGTCATGGTCCCAGGTGAAGCCGATGGCGCCGTGAATCTGGTGGGCGACGAATGT